>CALAVD010000177.1 GCA_937892085.1 uncultured Prevotellaceae bacterium | reverse complement strand
CCGAGATCTACACTCTTTCCCTACACGACGCTCTTCCGATCTCGTTGGCGGGAAAATAGCCCACGTAGCATTGCACGTCGCGCATAGAACCCGATTTGGAGGCTATCATGCCGCTAATCGACGAAGCAGGAATCTGAGTGCCCACCTTGGCATTGACGCCGATGCGAGTCATCAGGTCAACAAGTCGCAGCTGGTGCGAGCCAAAGCGGCGGTCGCTCATGTAAGACAGCATGTCGGCAAAGAACTTGACGGGAGCTTTGTTGTTGCGGGCAAGGCCACTGCCATCGTACTGGAATTTGCCAGAGGCATCGATACCGAGTGCCGCAAACAGGCTATCAACCACTTCCACACCCTGGGCTGCGGTGGGCTCACGGTGACTGTTCACGGCTATAGCACGAAGCAGACCTTCGGTGAACATATTGTCGCTACGCTCGAGCAGCGATGCGATAATATCAGAGAGAATTGGAGATTTGTGGGTAAGAAGGAGCCAACGACGATCGCTTTGCGCAAACCGGCGGTTGGAGAGTCTGATGCCCGACTTCGCCAGAGTGCGGCTCAGGCTGTCGGCAAGTAGCGCATCGGGGGTGGGATTTGCCACATTGAAATAGTAAGTCGTGTCGGCTGACGTACCAGTAAGGACAATGGCTGGATTAGCATACTCGAGCAGAACTCCCACATTATCCTCATTACCGGCACGCATGCGGTTGATGATTTGCACGCCGGGCACATCGGGCTCAAAGTGGGCATTCTCCACTGTGCCATCGCCATTGCCTTTGAACACCAACCTCACGCGGTTGTCACAGTAGTTGAGGCCGTGAATGCCCATGCCGTAGTCCCATGCGAGATCGTCGGCACACCAGTCGCCGTTGTAGGCAGGATAATGGTAGAGGCTGTTGTCAACTATCACTTTGCCCTCTATTTCGGTGATGCCCTGCTTGTTGAGGGTTTCCACCACCTCACGCACGATGTCAAGGTTGTCTTTGAAATATACTGAGCCAAGCGTGGGATCGCCACTGCCCACTATCACTAAGTTGCCACGCAAGGTGTTGCCATGAATCTCTCCGTCGAGATAAACGGGAGTGTCGAAGGTGAAATCGGCGCCCAGCAACTCTAAGGCCGCCGATGAGGTGACGGTCTTCATGGTCGATGCCGTGATGCACGCTAAGTTGACGTTGCGCCCTCCCAGCATTTTGCCACTCTTGAGGTCGGTAACTATCACGCCCACCGAGGCGTGACGCATCAGTGAGTCATCAACAAAGCGGTCTATTGCCTTTTGAGTGCGCTGCGCAGTAATATCCTTAGCCTGTGATGCATTGCCAAGCACCACAAGCAACAACAATGTAAATATAAATCGTAGTTTCATTTTTTAAAAGAGATATTTTGATTTTAGGAGTTATTACGAAATATAGGAGTTTAGGAGAGGTTCATTATGCTTTGTGAATTGTGCATTGTGCATTGTGCATTATGCATTGTGCATTATGCATTGTGAATTGTGCATTGTGCATTGTGAATTATGAATTGTGCATTATGCATTGTGCATTATGCATTGAATCATTCCCACTCAAGAAGGTTGGCGGCAATGCCATCGGCAAGGTTTACCAACGAGCACAAGGGGTGCTCGTCGCGGGCAGTGTTGAGGCTCTTCGTCAGCTCCACGCTCTGCATGGGCAGGTCCCACGCAGCCATGTGCCAACGAATGGCAAGCAATTCGTCGTCGTAGATTTCAAAACCGCTCATCAGGGCGAGCATCGCCGACTTCTCGCCATGGCCCATCGGGAAATTGCGATAGCTCACCTCGTAGCTGTCAACCTCGCGCCAGATGCCGTCGGCACCGCGCTGCTTCTTGATGGCTGGCGAGTAGATGTCGGCCTTGCAGATGTCGTGCAAGAGAGTCGCCACTATCACGCTGTCGCGGTTGAGTTTGTCCTCAAGCTCAGGTTTCATGGCAAGAACCATCTCGCGCAGCTTGAGACCCACCTTGCATGTATTGAGCGAGTGCACCAGCAGCCCGCCGTCACTGTTGAGGTGATGATTCACGCTTGCGGGGGCGGTAAAGAAGTGCATCTTGCCCTCGTCGAGCATGTCAACAAGGTCGTCAACTCCCTCGCGACCTGTAGATTTCAACAGGTCGATGAACTCAGCCTTATAAGTTGCTATTTCTTGTTTATCCATTGTTTCTATATTTTTTGTTAAATCTCTTGCGGAATCTCTTTCTTGTCTTATGCCGATTGGCATCCTTCGTTTTGCGGAGGTACTTAACCCAAGCGAAATGCTTGCGCTCCTTGAGGTAGCTGTAGTTGCTCTCGTTCTTATAAGCCTCGCGCTCAAAACTGATGTTGAAATAGGCATTACCCTTGAAAAAGAGCTTTATAAGCCACTCTATCAGGTAGATAATATAAAACGGCACATAGAGCAACTCACGCATCTGGGCAGTGTGGATGCTCTCGTGGTTGATAAGGCGCTTGGTCACAGGCACATCGGGATGCACAAAAAACACGCCAAAGAGATTGATGGCATTGTAGTTGCGCAACGGTGGCAGATATTTAGTGCGTACTATTATCATCCCAACATAACTGTATCAACTTGCAAAGTTAGTAAAAAGTTTTCAGTTGTCACTTATCAGTCGCTGGCTATTTCTTTTTTGTTTCTTTTTTTTCTTTTTTCTTTTTCTGCACCAAAAAAAACAGAAATCTGAAATCTTTTCACTACCTTTGCGCCCGATTTTTAAAGACAACATTTTTATTCATAAGTTAAAACAACCCTTTATGTTAGCTGTCGACAGCAAGAAAAAGCTTAAACGTGAGATTCTTGCCTACACGTTGCTCGTTGTGGGAAGCGCACTGTTTGCAATTGGCGACGTGATGTTTGTAAACCCCTATCTCATGGCACCTGGTGGAACCTACGGCCTGAGTAACGTGTTCAACACCCTGTGGCCTTGGAAAATCTCCCTCTACGCCCTGTGCATGGACGTGCCACTGCTCATCATCGGCACTTGGATTTTAGGACCTAAGTTCGGCATCAAGACCATCGTCTCCACGGCGCTGATTTTCGTGTTCACCTTCATCCTCGAGAGCTGGTGGGGCTACAACCCCGTCATCCACGACGGCGAAATAGTGAAGCAAGCTGGCGCGTCGATGGTGGAAATACCTCACAACGGCGGCTGGTTCGTCCCCGACTATTTCCTCAACACCGTGGTAGCAGGCCTCATCTATGGCGTGGCAATAGGCTTGATATTCCGCTCAGGAGCCACCAGTGGCGGCAGCGACATCATATCAATGATTCTGCACAAATACACCAAAATCTCACTCGGAACACTCGTGATGATAGTTGACGGCATTATCACCCTCAGCACTCTCATCGCCTTTGGAGACATACGCCTGCCCATCTACTCGGTCATCATCATCTTCATCGAGGGCAAGGTTATCGACCTCGTGGTTGACGGCATGAAGAGCTACAAGACCATGTTCATCATCACCGACAACCCCGAGCCGGTGCGCGACTTCATCATCAACAACCTCAAGCGTGGAGGCACTTGCATCACCGGCAGCGGACTTTACAAAGGCAACGAGCGCAAAATGGTATATGTCACACTCGACCGTACCGACATGATAAAGCTGCGCTCTGTGCTCTACCGCATCGACCCCAAGGCCTTCGTCAACATCATGGAGAGCTCCGAAATCCTGGGACAAGGCTTCCGGCACCTGCCACAAGAGTAAGTCAATTTTCATCAATAGTATAAAAAACAGACGAAAGTTTTGCATTTTGCGATAATTATGCCTAAATTTGCAACAACTTATTGCATCTATTAACTATTTAACACTAATTACTTATGACTTACAAGATTATCGACATCGAGGGTGTGGGCGAAGTATATGCTCCCAAACTCATCGCAGCAGGAGTGAAAGACACCGAAGCACTGCTCGAGAAATGCGCAAAACCAGCTGGCCGAAAGGCACTGGCAGATGAGACTGGCATCAGCAGCAAACTCATACTCAAGTGGACTAACCATGCCGACCTGATGCGCATCAACGGAGTGGGGCCACAATTCAGCGAACTCCTT
>CALAVD010000176.1 GCA_937892085.1 uncultured Prevotellaceae bacterium | reverse complement strand
ATTTTGTTGAAAAAATATAATAAATATTGACGAAAAAAAACTATTTTTGCACAATGTAAAATGAGATAAAAAAGATACAGCTATGAAACGGATTTTATGCTTGGTGGGCCTTGTTATGGCTTTAGTTGTAATGATTACACCTCGTGTCGAGGCTGTTACGGGAACGGTATATAATGGTTTCGTGAACCGTTGTGATGTCAATCGTGATGGCTCGATAACTGTTAATGATGTCACCATCGTTTATAATTATTTGTTAGGCACCGAAGATGTGTCGAGCTACGATTGCGATGTGAACCTTGATGGTGCTGTGACTACTGTCGATGTAACGATAATTTATAATGTGCTTCTCAACGGAGGTTACTACAATTCCATCTTCGACGCTTTCAACCTTTCAGTTGCCAACTATTTCAACCGTGAGTATTACAAGTTCACTTGGGATGATGTCACCACATTAGGATATGATGTGACAAATCCAGTGTATTTGCTTGTGATAGGAACTGACGACACTTTCACGCCCTTCTGTCGCATTGACGTGGGTGGCACAACAACCACTATAGGTTATGAGTCGATGTCGGAGATGTTCAGGACAGAACTCGGCTGGACCTCGCCAAGCGATGTGCCCAGCAGCATGAATCTCGTGGCAAGGGTAGAGGTGAAGCTCGATAACGATAAGGATGTTATTATCAGCAAAGAGAAGAGTTTCTTGCATATACCGCAACTTTCGTTTGAGTCGTCGCAGCCCATTAAACTGTGGTGGCTGACCGGTAGTTTTATTGGCACCAATCATTGGGAGAATATTAGCAACTGCTATCTTAGTGATGGTATGGTGCCCCTATATCCTGTTCAAGGTGCAACCTACGACGAGAATGGTGAAGGACCGCTGGAATACTATGGTTATTTCCCCGCTGGCGGCGAATTCAAGATTATCGAGGAGCCCGGTAGCTGGGATAAGGTGATAGGCGGCGGCAATGAGAATGGCGGTCAAGCATATTCCAAAAATACGTCTGATTATCCCGATAACATCATCATCAATCAGGGTGGATTTTACAAGATCGACCTAAATACTGCCGATAAGACGATGACGATGACACGCCTAAGCGACAGCCAAGCGTCTTATAGCACAATCACCATGCCCGGAGCATATCAAGGATGGGTGGCCGATAACAACGCCATGACTGCGCTTGGCACAAGCAATAGCCATGATTGGTGTGCATTTCTCACTATTGACAATGATTCGGAATTGAAGTTTACCCCTGGCAACTGGGATTATGACTGGGGCAGTGACGGGTTCCCATACGGAAAAGGTAATCAATATGGGAGCAATATCCCTGCAAAGGCAGGATCTTACAGCGTGTATTTTAATGACCTCTCGGGCGACTATATGTTCATTGACGGCGAGAATGGGTTGCCAGGCAGTAATTACTTGAAGATTTCAAAATATGATGTGGGTGATTATGTAAATCTTGCTTTGGACTATGCAAGTGGCACCACGATTAAGTTGTGCGACATCTCTACCGACCTTGACGGACCTTATCAGTTGTGTTTTGGCAGTCAGTCGGTTGCAATAGACCAAGACGGCATGGTTGATGTCAATGAGCTGAAGGAAGCGGTGTTCTCATCCTATAACCGTCCACGCACTGGTGGCACTCTAATCTATTGCCATGTAGAGGGTACCGCAGGATACCAAACTGTGAAATCTAACACTATCAACATCCCTGTGCTGATGGAGAACTACTCAATAGCCATCGACGGTGGAGCGACTATCGAGATGACTCCAACAGGAGTTAATACCTATAAGGCAACTATCCCAGCTGGCAGTTACATGATACGTTTCAAGATTGTGCCAGGCTCGACGAGTGATGAGGGCGACATGATTACCTCGCCACTTGATGAGGATATTACCGCCACCAATGGCGCTTTTGGCTTTGGAAAGCAAGGCTTCTTCGTGATTCCTTACAATGCTAACTATAAAGAATATGAAGTGTCTATCGACTTGGGCTACAGGACCTATTCTATCGAAGGCAAAAGCTCTTCAAGCATGATTTGGCAAGTGGGCGAAACCAACGAATGGGGTAGCTCTCCATTGTCGGGACTGTCGTTATCCGGCACTGATGTGTATGAAGGCTTTATGTATCTTAATGGCGACTACAAGTTCAAGGAGTCAGAGACTACATGGGATGGCAACAACTGGGGTGAAGCATCCTATACCACAGGCGCCACAAGCGGCAATCTTGTGGTAAATGGCTATAACCTGAATGCTAATGCCGGATTCTACAAGGTTGATGTGAATTTGAACAATCTCACCTACAACCTCACTGAGATTACAAGCGTTAGCATTATTGGTAGTGCCGTGCCTACGGGTGATGAATGGTTTACCGACCTGGAATTGACTTATAACCAAAGCTCCGGAGCTTGGGAAGGCACTTTCACACTCAACAGCGGTGAGTATAAGTTCCGTGCCAACCATGACTGGTCTCTCAATTGGGGCGACTCGTTGAGCAATTTGGGACGCGATGGTGCCAACCTTTATATTGCTCAGAGTGGGACCTATTCAGTGAAAGTGTATTTAACCTATCCAGGCGATTGCCACGCCACTGTGACAAAGCAATGATAAAAGCATTATTTTTAGGTGGTGAAATATTAGAGGTCCTTTTTGGGGGACCTCTATTATTATGTCTTTACCTCATTGTTATCTAATTTTTGAGGCGGGGATTTACTACTCGCTCGCCTATCATGAGCGCCAATTCTCGGCGAGTCTCATAAAGCGCTTGCAGCTGTTGCAGCAACATTTGCGCCTGTTGCCCTTGAGCGTGTGGAATTTGCTGCTGGATGATGAGAATATTGTAGGATAGGATGGAGTTCTTGAGGTTGTTGATGGCCTCGGGAATGATGGTTTTGAGGCGACTCTCGATGGAGTGCTCAATGTTTTCCTTCGAGTAGATTTTACTCAGCTGGTGCTTCTCGCTCACGAGCGATAGGGCAGTGGTGCGCACATCATTGTCGAAGTGCGAACACAATTTCTTCTCGAGGTAGTTCTTGCGGAACTCACGGATTTTGGTATCCAGCTCGTTGTTGATGCCTTTCAATATCTCTTTTTCCTTCTTGTCGATAGCGGCAACGTTCATGCCGTTAGTATTGATCTTTGACAGCGCTTCTTTGTACTCCTGCTCGGCAATAGTGCGTTGCTGGTTCTCGAATGTTGCGAAAGCTTGATAGAACTCGTTCACATATTGCAGGCTCGCGTCAAAAGTTTTCTTGAAAGCTTTGACTGAGAGCTCTATATTGTCAATAGAGAACTCGTCACGGACGAACTCCAACACAGTCGTGGGCTGGTGGTTGCCCTCAAGGTCTATGTTCTCGCCAAGATAGCACATGCCATACTTCACGATGTTGCTCATCACGCCTTTCTCGGCAAGGTAAAGCACGCTCTCCTTGCTGGTGCTATTTTGCAGATAATGCGAGTTGTCGGACTGGTCGGACTGGTCAGACAGGTCGGACTGAGAAGGAGCAAACTCCTCTTGAGATCGGAAGAGCGTCGTGTAGGGAA
>CALAVD010000175.1 GCA_937892085.1 uncultured Prevotellaceae bacterium | reverse complement strand
CGACGCTCTTCCGATCTATTGCTCACTACCATAGAGAATATGCGAGAATGTAGTGAACTCTATCGCGAGAGTATTGATGTAATGCGCAATATCGTGAGCGATAGAGAGGGCGACTCCCTGGTCGTTGACAAGGAGATACTTGACAGCTTTGACAATCGTTCAATGTTGCTCTACGAAATTCTCAAACCGTTAGGATTCAACCATGAGCAGTGCGTTGATATGCTCACAAGTGCCGTGGGTAGGCATTTTGCGTCGGCAACTCACAAGGTTACTATAAATAGAGAAACGATTGAGGTCTTTCCTCAGCAAAATCGTGATGAGAAAGTCTATTTAGTAAATTTAGAGAGTGATGTGGAGGAACCTATTGCGTTAAGAGTCAGTCGTATGGAGAATGAGCCGTTTTCTCCTGCTATGGTAGATGGGAAAATGAAGGTGGCATTCAATAACGATATCCTGCAATGCTCGGAGGTGGTGCTCAGGCACTGGCGTGACGGCGACCGCTTCAAGCCCTTTGGCATGAATGGCAGCAAACTGCTGAGCGACCTTTTCACTGACATGAAACTTAGTGAGAAGCAGAAAAACGACACTTGGCTGCTTGAGGCCGACGGGGAAATTGTGTGGGTGATTGGCTACCGCGCTTCACAAGCTTATAAAGTGCCTAAAGGCTCTGCAAACTACTTGATAATTAGCGGTTGATGCTCCAAATCGCATTGAGCTTGTCCTCAATGTTGCTGTCTCCCAACCCATTTAATGCGTTCATCACTTTGAGCACGCGATTTAGGCTCGCTTCATTCTTTAGAATAACGTGTTTTTCATTATCAAGAATGTAGAACAGGGGCATTGTCATCAAGTCGTAAGTTTGCTCGCCGTCAACCTGTTGCTTATAGTCCCAACCATTGATGATAAAGTCGGGGAAGCTCTCTTGACGCCATTCATCTGCGTTCTCGTAAGGGTAGATGCCAACCACAGTCAAGAGGCTGTCGTTCACCATATTCTTTAATGTTGTGCAGGTGTCGAGGCGTTCCTTCACCTTTGCACACGACAAGCACTCAGGGTCGTTGAAATATATTAAGGTGTAAGGAGAGGGTATTTCGCTTAATTGGTGGTGCGAGCCATCGAATGTTTCATAATAGATGTCATTTGCCACTTCGCCGGGAGCATTTTTTTGAACCACATCAAGCAAGAGGCGTGGACGCATCTTTTCGTTCTCGGTCAGGCAGTTAGCTCTTGTTGAGGCGTGTTCTATCAATGTTCTGAAAAGTGCCTCATTATGAGTTTCCCAAGTGGGCTCAGAGAGCATCTCTTCAAGGCAGGCAATCAATTTTTTGTAATCCTTTCCTCCCATCTTGGCAGTAGCGTCAAGCCAGTTGTTCATTTCAGCAATTGCCTGGCTACGAGGCATAGCCTCTATAGTAGCCAAAGTTTTGTCAGCTGTTACATTTTGGGCATGTGTAGCACCACACCTCATTGCTATAACAGTGACAATTATAAGCAAAAGTCTTATGTGAGAACAGAGTTTTTTCACGCTGCAAATTTACACATCTTTCAATTAGTGCGTTTGTTCCAAATGCTAAAAAAACAAAATATTTCCTTGATTGTTTTGAAAAAACTCCTTATTGACTTATCAAAAAAAACATGCATTTTTATTGTGATTTTTATATAAAATGAGTAATTTTGCAACAATTCCCGCAATCTCATGGAGCTGAGCTCTTGCCTGAAGGCATATTAGAATGCGTTTTCTGTTTTGTTGGCAGGGTGCTAGTAGTACCAGTTATTTCGACATTGGTATGGCGAGGCCTCAAAAAAAACAAGAACAAGTCCCCACGCTATGTTTTCAGTTTTAATTATAACCGCCTTGATTAGGAAGACTTATAGGGCAAAAAACTGTTTTAACATGAATAAATTACTATCATTATTGACAATGCTTGCAGTGTGTGTCGCAGCGATGGCACAGTCATCGGTGGTAAGAGGCGATGTTGATGGCGACGGCGATGTAACATCGACCGATGTCACCGCTCTCTACAACTATCTTCTCGGCGGTGACGCCAGTGCTATTGTAAATGGCGACCAAGACGGTGACAGCTACATCACAAGTGCCGATGTCACTGTCATATACAATATCCTTTTGGGAATTCTTCCTTCATACTCATGCGAGATATTCACGGTCAATGGCGTTTCATTCACGATGGTGCAGGTTGAGGGCGGCACATTCACCATGGGAGCCACCGCCGAGCAGGGAAGTGACGTTGATGATTGTGAAAAACCTGCCCATGAGGTGACTCTGAGCACTTTCTTGATTGGGCAGATCGAGGTGACGCAAGAGTTATGGCAGGCTGTGATGGGGAGTAACCCTAGCGAATTTAATGGAGGCAGTTATGGCATCAACCTGCAGCGTCCTGTGGAGCAGGTTTCTTGGAACGATTGCCAGCAGTTTATTGCCAAGCTCAACGAGATGACTGGTAAGACCTTCCGTCTGCCCACCGAGGCCGAGTGGGAATATGCCGCTCGTGGTGGCAACCGCAGCAAGGGCTTCAGGTACTCGGGCAGCGACGCTATTGACGACGTGGCGTGGTATTGGGGCAATATTCCTTCTAATATACATGGCACAGCAGGGTATGGCACTCAGGTTGTGGCCAGCAAGCTGCCCAATGAGCTTGGTATCTATGACATGAGTGGCAATGTGTATGAGTGGTGTCAAGACTGGTATGGCAGTTACAGTGCGGAGGCGCAGAGTAATCCCACTGGTCCTGCATCGGGCTCTTACCGTGTGGATCGTGGCGGCAGCTGGCCCTATCTTACAATTGACTGCCGTGTGTCGTTCCGCGACTACAACGCTCCCGATCTCTACTACAATTGGCTAGGCTTGCGCCTTGCTCTTTAGCTTGAAATGTAATAATTGAGCAAGAAAGAGATTTTGCCCGAAAAGGGGCGAGGTGCGCTAGGCCGAGCCCCAAGTAAGAGCAAAATCTCTTTCTTGCGAACCGATAGTCGATACTATTTCTTGAAGTTCCTCAAAGAGGGCGAACAGCTGACTTTTTATAAGCAGATACAATGTTTGATATAGAACTAACTATGCGATATGAAAAAGATACCTAAAACCAATGCTGCAAGGTTGCTCGACAGGGCTAAGGTGGCATACGAACTCGTTTCCTACGAGGTTGACGAGAGTGATCTTTCGGCAGGACAT
>CALAVD010000174.1 GCA_937892085.1 uncultured Prevotellaceae bacterium | reverse complement strand
GCATTGTGAATTAAATGATTTCCGAGCTTGCTCGGCTTTTCGGCACCGCAGGTGCAGCTTTGTGAGAGAGGGCATCAACTCCATCACTCCAAGACTCCGTAGAGATGACAAGAAGACAAGGACAAAGTATAAAGGACAAAGGAAACGGGCTGACGAGAGAAATTATTAACTCCATCACTCCAAGACTCCGTAGAGAAGACAAGAGAACAACCTCAGACATCCGATTTCTGATAACTAATAACTGATTATAGTATGAAATTCAAAGCATTATTAAGCGCAGCTATTATCGCTGCCATCGTTATTGGCTTTGCAGCATGCAAGGGCAACAACAATCAGTCCCAGCAGTCGTCAAAACCCTCCAACGACACTGTTCAAGTAATTGATGACAAGGATGAAATCACCTTTTTGCAATCTTTCCTCAACAACTACATACAACTAAGCGGCAAGAAGGCTCAAGAATTAGCACGCAAGCATCTCACACTTGATTTCTACAGCCTGTACATTGAGAGCTGCAACAACCAGGACAATGCCATCGACGTGATTTGCGAAGTGCAAATCAATGAAAAGGTCGAGAAAATCGACAAGATAGAAAAAGGCATTGAGGACCCAAGCAGTTACATTGTGCAAATTATTGCTAAAGACGCCGAAGGGAAGGAGTTTACGCAACAATACGACATGACTGTGGTAAAAGAAGACGGCAAATTCAAACTCGCCGACAGCCAAATCTTTGATTAGTGAAGCAGTGTGATTCCGCTATTTCACTACTCCACTACCCCACTATTCCACTATTCCACTATTCCACTACCCCACTATTCCACTATTCCACTATTCCACTATTCCACTATTCCACTACCCCACTATTCCACTACCCCACTACCCCACTATTCCACTATTCCACTATTCCACTATTCCACTAATAAATCATGAAGCGCAATATTTTAAACCGACGTGAGTTTCTCAAGAGAGCAGGCATCGTGACTGGCGGAGCGATGGCGATGATGGCGTTTGAGCCATTCACAAGCTTTGCTAAAAGTAATGACAACAAGCAGGAAGGTGAGAACCAGATGACCTACCGCACTCAGCAGGGCACGGGAGAGAAGATTTCGCTATTAGGATTCGGCATGATGCGACTCCCTCGTGACAACCAAGAACTGGTGAATGAGCTCGTGGATTACGCTATAGCCCACGGCGTGAACTACTTTGACACAGCACCGATGTATGGCAGAGGCGTCAACGAGGAGATAACCGGCAAAGCACTTAGCCGTTACCCCCGCGACAAGTACTTTGTTGCCACCAAGATGTCCAACTACGACGAAAAACTGTGGAACCTCGAAGAGGCAAAGAAAATGTATGAAAACTCCTTCAAGCAGCTGCAAGTTGACTATATCGACTATTATCTGCTTCACGGTGTGGGACAAGGTGGAATGGAGGCTTTTGAGAACCGTTTCATCAAGAATGGGTTACTCGACTTTTTGGTAAAAGAGCGTGCGGCAGGCCGCATACGCCATCTCGGCTTCTCTTATCACGGTGATGTCAGGGTGTTTGACTGGCTCGTGGACCACAATGATGAGTACCGCTGGGACTTCGTGCAAATTCAGATGAACTTCCTCGACTGGAGGCACGCCTCACTTGAGAAAGGAGGCTGGAAGGTTGACGCCGATGCCGAATACCTCTATAACAAACTCGCTAAAGCGGGAATCCAAGCGGTGGTGATGGAGCCATTCCGTGGTGGTGCACTCTCAAAAATGCAACAAGAACACATCGACCGACTCAAAGCTATGCGCCCTAACGACACCGTTGCTCAATGGGCTTTCCGCTGGGTGAGCTCGCATCCTAATATCTTAACCACACTGAGCGGCATGAACGTGATGGAGCATCTGGTGGAGAATGTTGCCACTCACTCGCCCTTAGAGCCTTGCACACAGGCCGAAAACGACTTGCTCGAAATAATTGCCGACGCAATGTCAGGAACGCCTACCGTGCCATGCACCACATGCGCCTATTGTATGCCATGCCCCTTCGGTGTTGACATCCCTGGCAATTTTAGCTTCTACAACGATGCTATGAACAATCACCAGTTGCCCGAAAAGGGGTCCTCAGATTATGCCCAAAAGCAAGCTGAGTTTACCGAGAATTACTTCAAGAAATTCCCTGCCGAAGCGCGCGCCAACCAATGCATGGACTGTGAGGCATGTCTAAAGAAATGCCCACAACAAATCCGCATCCCCAACCAGCTTAGCCGCATTAACGACATTCTGCGAGGGAGATAGTTTCTTAATGCACAATGCACAATGCACAATGCACAATGCACAATGCACAATGCACAATGCA
>CALAVD010000173.1 GCA_937892085.1 uncultured Prevotellaceae bacterium | reverse complement strand
CATGAAACCCAAGTCGCTGAATATCACACTCCTCAGCCGCTTCGCGACAGCTTCTCTATCTTAGAGGAGCAGCTAAAGTTACCTTATTTCTCAATTTTGACACACCCTCTTGTTTTTATATTGTAACTAATGCTTTGAACTTTCTTTTGGAGTTATGGGTGCCAGCCTCCTGGCGGATTGCCGCCCATGCCGCCGCTCGACGTGGTGTTGCTGTAGGTCACGGTGGAAGTGAGCGTGCCGCTTGCCACACTACTGCCGCCGCTTGCTGTGCCACCGGTGGTGAGCCCATGGAAGGTGCTGCCACCGCTCACGCTCGACCCCGAGGTGATTGCCCAAGTGCCGCCACTTGTCATAGCGGGCGACGAGATTATCATCTGCGAGAAGGTGCGAGGCACTTTGTAAGTGAGTACGGTGTTACTGCCGCACGTCACAGCCATCACAGTGCCAGCACTCACTTGATTGCCCGAGACAAGCGTCAGCTGCTTGCTATAAGTAGATACCGCGCTATTTTCGCCTCCAAGCCCTATCACCACTCCCCCATCAATCGTGATGGCGGTGTTGTCGCTGTCGAGGCCGCCCTCGGGCTGGCTGGCACCCACAGCAATCACGGTACCACCGGCAATGGCTATGCTGCCATTGCTGTCAATAGCGTCGTTGGTAGCACTGTAGGCATAGACTCTGCCGTCGTTGATTGACAGTTTGTAGCCCCTGTTGCTAACATTGATGGCATCATCGTAGCTCGACACTTCCACCGTGCCGCCGTTGATGCTGAGGTTGCTCTTACTCTCAATCCCCTCGCTGCCTTCGCCTCCACTGGCGCGCACGATGATACTACCGCCGTTGACAACCACATCGCCATCGCCTTTAATGCCCTTAGCGCTTGAGTGCTGGCTGCCGTAGCTGTATCTCGCCCCAGTGGTGAGGATCTTTGTCGTGCCGCCGTTGAAGGTCACCGTTTGGTCGCCGTTGATGCCCTTGCCACCAGTGCCGGTGCTCTTGATGTAAAGTTCGCCGCTATTCATGGTGAAAATGCTATCGGCTTTGATGCCAGCGCAAGCGTTGGTGTCCCTCTCATCGCTGTCCCACTCGCCATCGCCAATGGTGATGATGGTGGTGCGTCCTCCATCAATCTCAACCAGTGCATCGCTTGAGATGCCTTTAGCAGCAGTGCCGCTTACCGACACATTCAGCACTCCGCCATTTATGAACACTCCATCGTTGCTCTTGATGCCGTTGCTCTTGAGCGCTCTAACATTGATGACATTGCCAGGACGCAGGCGCACATAGTCGTCACTGCACACCCCATTCTTGCAGTTGCCGGTCACATTCAAGGTGCCGGCACCGCCAAAGATGAGCTGACCCTCGCTGAAGAAGCATGCTTTGCAGTCTTCGTCGCCGGCGACATCGCTATAGGTCGTGCCATCAGCAAGGTTGCTTACGGTACCGCTCACCAGTTCCACGAATGTGCGCTTGTGGCTCTGATTGTTGATAGCAGCACCGGTAGGATTTGTTATTTCCACACCATCAAGTGTCAGCTTGAACTTATAGTCGCTATAGCTCTTGAACGACCCATTGCTGGTGGCGCCTGTTAGCACAAACTCCATCGCCTTGTTGCCGTTAATCACTGTCACATGAGCGCCGTCCACTGTCACATCAACACCATCGGTATCGCCGGTCACCGTCGCGCTGCTGCCGTTGTAGGCCACAGTAACCTGTCGGGTGAAGGTACTGTGCTCGATGTAGTCATCGTAAGCAGCTTCGCTCTCGTAGCCAGGATCTTCCTCGCTCTCAATCAATGGCGAGGTGTCAAAGGAGATGTCAAATGTTTCCAAATCATCGCCAGTGACATTACTGCCCTGGCCGGCAGGGGTACCGCCTCCCCATGGGTCGATGTTGCTATAGGTGTCGTCGCTGCAACTGACTAAGGCCACCGTCAACACAACCAGTATTGTAAGATTTTGCAGTTTCTTCATAATAACTTCTTTTCTTTTTAAAATAAAGGTGGATTCAATAAAAGCTGCCTACAGTAGAATTACTGAACCCTCCCTGACATTATTTGAACCATTGAATACTTGTAATAATTATACGCAAAAACGTCCCAAAATATTACATTTATTAGCCCTGCATTCAATAAACACTTATTTTTATCACACAAACTCCACCTCTCACCTGCATCAAAGAGCAAACATCCTTGTGAGTCTCCACCATAGACGAAAAGGCGCTAATAAATATTGCATATTTTAAATATAATTATTAATTTTGCAACCGTAATGCGACATTAACAACTGAGTGCACTTTAAAAAGTGGCATTTTGTGCTGATTCAAATATTCAAACGATTAAAGACGATTAAAAACTAATTGAATATCAATTAAATAAAATTCGTTGAAATTAGTTTAATTCGTGTGCTTTTATTTTTTAAAGTGGACTCACAACTTAAGTTTCTAAATTTAGGGAACTTTCATTTATAATCTAATAAACATCTATAATGAAAAAAAATTGTTTAATCGCAGTCTCGATGATAATGACTGCTATGTGTATCTGTGCTCAAGAAAGCACTCTGCAACCATATTTTGAACTTAACCAACTTCCCAAACTGATCAACATCATGCCCGCACCTCCCGCATTCGACAGCCCTGAGTTTGCAAGTGATGCGGTGCGCTACTGCTGGGGAAAAGAACAGAGGCAGGATGACGACCGTGTAGCACAAGCTATAGCCGATGCCGAATGGGATGATCATGTAAAACTTTACTCTCTATGGAAAGAGGCCTTCGGACTGGAGATTAACGAGACCAATACTCCCGAAATTTGGACTCTGCTGGAAACTAGCCTACTCACCACCGACCCCATGCGCAAAGAGACCAAGGCCTACTACAAGCGTCAGCGACCATTTGAGCGATACGACGACTCAATGCCATCGCACGAGGAGGAAGAACTGAAAGGGGAAGGCAGTTATCCCAGTGGCCACAGTCTGCGAGGATGGGGCATCTCTCTGCTGCTCGCACAAATTGCTCCTCAGCGTGCCGACGAGATTTTCAAGCGCGGTTGGGACTACTGCAACAGCCGTGTTATTGTGGGCGCACACTGGCAAAGCGACGTTGACAACAGCCGCACCGCCGCCAGCATTGGCTTCTGCGCATTGCAAGGCAGTGAGGATTTCATAGCTCAGATGAAGAAGGCTCAAAACGAATATATTGCCAAGACTCAAGGCCAGTCAAGTATCGACACTGTTGTCACCGGCAAGCCACAACACTCGCAGGCTTACAATCTGCAAGGACAACCCGTGCAAAATGACTACCACGGCATCATCATTGAGAACAACAAGAAAATTATCAAGTGATTAAGTGATGATTAGGGACTAACAATCAGCTACAACCTATTTGGTAATTCTATAACAAACAGCGATAAGTTGCCAAAACGAGTATTTTTACCTTGTTTTGGCAACTTTTTTGATACCTGACAGCTAATATCACACACCAAAAACAATCCCTTCAAAAAAGTGTACTAATACCCAATTCGACGAGTTTTCTCCACAACCATCCTACCTTATCAGTAATTAAAAATCAAAAAATCACTAACTTTAGTTATTTAGCACACTCTAATAATTTTGTAAGTTTGCAGTCTCAAAAACAGCCGTTTGTGTTGCACTAAAAGATGATTTTATATATTTTTGCAAAAAATAATTATTCACATTTAACACACTCTACTTATGAAGAATTTTTACATTATTCTTGCAGCAGTTGCTGCTCTGTCACTCTCATCACAGGCTCAGGACGTGAAAACAGGCACGCTCTACGTTGGCGACTACGAGGATGCCACCGAACTGGTAGAGGGCTCTTACTTTGCCACCTCTCCCACTAATTTCTATCTCGCCCACACTGGCTCGCAGCTCATTTACACCGCACAGGAGCTTGAGGAGATGGTAAATGATGCCGACAAAGAGAACGTGAAAATCACTAAGCTCTCCTATCGTTTCTACAACGAGGGCGCTTATGATGAGATTTTACGCAATGTCAAAGTTTTTGCTCAAACCAGCGACGCCACACAGTTCTACCAGATTGAGGGCAATAAGAAATTCTTTGAGTTTGGCCCCACAACTCCAGTGCTTGAAACTGTATATGAGGCAGCACTCTATGAGACAGCAGGAGATGAAGGTGAGATTGAACTTGACTTTGCCAACAATCCCATCGAGCTTGAGGCAGGAAAGGGGTTGATTTTGACCATCGTGTTTGATGCCGATGACGACGACAACTGCACCGAAGGCTCGCTCGTGTGGTTCTACAGCACAGGCATCAGCGGACAAGTGATGACCTACACCAACAACAACATAAGCTTTGTTGACTACGCACTCGAGGGACAATTCCCCGATGCCAATGCCACTCTGGGATGCGGAACCAATGTTGAGCTACCCGTCACCAAGATTGACTACTCCTACACTTCTGCCAACCCCATGGCAATCGACGAGCTGCCCGCTGACGCAAGCAGCAACAACACCTACTACAACCTGAGTGGCCAGAAGCTCGACGGAAACGACCTCCCCACAGGCATCTACATCCACAACGGCAAGAAGTTCATCGCCAAGTAATTAATTCAAGAACAAGGGGGCAAAACGAATGGTTATGTCCCCTCTTTTTTTCTGACAATCCTATCTTTGTTTTTTAGGGGAGAAAATTCACAAGAATATTCAATAATAGGATATTATTGTAAAAAAAGTTGTACCTTTGTGGTTCATGGCACTTGCGTAAGTGCAACGCCTATCATCTATTCTTGATTATTTAACTAATGGCATGACTATGAAGCACTATCTGAAGACATTGGAAAACACCATACACAATCACTGGAACTTGAAAGCGCTGTGTGACTACGGCGGCGAGTCTTTCACCTACGGCAACCTTGCCTCTCACGTCGAGCAAATGCGCCTCTTCTTTGCCGCCACAGGCATCAAGAAAGGCGACAAAATCGCCATCTGCGCACGCAACTCGGCACGCTGGGCGATGACATTCTGGGGCATCAACGCCAACGAGTGCGTGGTGGTGCCGCTTCTCGCCGACTTCCACCCCGACAGCGTCGCCAAGCTCACCAACCATTCAGATAGCGTGCTGCTCTTCACCAACGATGACATCTGGAAAAAGATGAACCCCGACGACATGCCCAACCTGCGTGCAGCTATCGACGTGAAGGACAACGTCGTGCTGTGGCACCGCGACGAGGCCGTGGCACAGGCGTGGGAGAAGCGCGAGGAGATTTTTAATGAAAAATATCCCGGTGGCATGATGCCTGGCGACGTGACTTATCCTGGCGATAACTTCTATGACCTGGCAATCATCAACTAAACATCGGGCACCACAGGCACCCCAAAGGGTGTGATGCTCACCTACGGCGCCATGAGCGACACCGACGAGTTTGCCAACTACAATTTCCCTAACACTCCCGGCGAGACCATCGTCTCGATGCTGCCCATGGCACACATGTATGGCTTGGCAATAGAGTTCATCCACCCCAACGTGGATGGCGTCACCGTCTATTTCCTCGGCAAGACACCCTCGCCCACGACCCTTCTCAAAGCGATGAAAGAAGTACGGCCCTATATGGTAATCACCGTGCCTCTGGTGATGGAGAAAATCTATGCCAACTCCATAAAGCCAGCCTTAGAGAAAAGGAAAAAGCTGATGCGCATCCCAGGTTTGAAGCGATTGATATACAGTGCTGCACGCCGAACGATAATGAAGGTGTTTGGCGGACAGGTGCAATGCTTCATCATGGGTGGTGCGGCACTCAACCCCGAGGCAGAGCGTTGCTTCAAGAAGATGAAGCTGCCATTCACCGTGGGCTACGGAATGACCGAGGCTTGCCCGCTGCTCGCCTATGCGTGGTGGAAAGAATTTGTGCCCGGCTCATGCGGCAAGCCAGTGCATGAAGTGCGCATCGACAGCGACGACCCGCAACACAAAGCAGGAGAGATACAGGCTCGAGGCGCCAACCTCGCCATAGGTTACTACAAGAACCCCGAAGCCACAGCAGCCTCGTTCACCGATGACGGATGGTTCCGCACCGGCGACCTCGGCGTGATGGATAAGAACGGCAACATCTTCATTCGCGGACGCATCAAGTCGATGATTCTCAACTCTTCAGGTCAAAATATCTACCCCGAAGAGATAGAAGCTGTGCTCGCCCTCAACCAGTATGTTGACGAGTGCCTGGTAGTAGATAGAAAGGGCAAAATAGTGGCTCTCGTATATACCGACTTGCCCAAAGACATGGACGACGAGACCAAAGCCGCCCTACCAGCACAAATCCGCGATGAGGTCAACCAGTCCCTCCCCGCCTACAGCAAAATCTCCACTGTAGAAATGCTCGACACCCCCTTCGAGAAAACCCCAAAGATGAGTATCAAGCGCTTCTTGTATAAATAATTCAAGTTAGCTTTTTCTGAAAAGCCAACTTAAAGTTTAGAGGTTAAAGAAAAACATTGACAGTTCCTTTTTCTTCACTTTTTCCCTTCTTCTTTTCTGAAAACAACTTCGGCTGCGTAAAGAGGAATATTCTCCATCCACCCCTGGTCGATGTAAGGCTTCATGGAGATGCGCAGAGCCTTTAGATGCTTATCGGCAAAATCCACATTCACAAAGTTGTTCAGCGACTTGCTCTTGACGTTGACCTCGGCCTTCACCTCTATAGGAACAATACTGCCCTCATGTTGATACAGGAAATCTATTTCCATCGAGGAATTGTCTTTTGAGAAGTAATAGGGATTGACTCCTGCCACTGCGATATATTGCTGCAACACATAATTTTCGGTAAAAGCACCCTTAAAGCTCTCAAAGGCATTAGTCCCAAGCAACAAATCTTTGGGTGACGCTTCGCTCTGGCAAGCAAGCAGACCGCAATCAAGGAAATAGAGTTTGAAAGCCGAGTAATCGCAGTAAAACTTGAGAGGCATTATAGGCGCTGTGGTGCGCTCCACTTTATATACGAGCCCGGCATCCACAAGCCATTGAATCGCTTCCTCATAATCGGCAGCACGTGAACCTTTCTTTACTGCGCTAAAGATGAATTTCTTGTTCTCCCGCGCCAGCTGAGCAGGGATGCTGTTCCACAATTGCCTGATTTTTCCTGCCTTATGCTTGGTGTGCTTAGATATGTCGAGCATATAGGCATCAAGAATTTCATGCTGTATTTCTCTAACGAGAAGCGTGTCGTTGCTCTCGGTAAAACTTTTTACAGCCTCGGGCATTCCTCCCACAAAGTAGTATTGCCTCAAGTAGTTAATAAAAATATCACTAAAAGCATTTATTTCCTCCCAATTAAGTGTATTAAGCAACTCAACGAGCCTGTCGCGACCACATGCAAGAAGAAATTCAGTGAATGTCATGGGATACATGCGCAAAGTGTTGACCTTCCCCACTGGATAGGACTCATCAGCCTTGAGCGATATGCCCAAGAGCGAACCAGCCACAGCAACGTGGAGCGACGGCATATCCTCACAGAAGTATTTCAACACAGCAAGTCCGTCTTTCACCTCTTGAATCTCATCAAAAACGACAAGGCTCTCGCCTGGCACAATTTTCGCTTCATAATACCGCTCCAAGTCAGTGACGATTCTCTCCACCGAGAAATCACGAAAGAGAGTATCGGCAAACTTATTCTGGTGGCAGTTTAGATACACCACTTGCTTGAACTCGTTATTGCCAAATTCTTTCAGAATATAGGTCTTTCCAACCTGGCGAGCGCCAAGCAGGATAAGCGGCTTGCGGTCAGCACGAGACTTCCACCTCAACAAATCATTGTATATCAACCTTTTCATAATATCTTATAATAGAAACCCACCGCAAAATTACACTTTTCTTGGGGAATAAATCAAAATTAT
>CALAVD010000172.1 GCA_937892085.1 uncultured Prevotellaceae bacterium | reverse complement strand
GGAGTTCAGACGTGTGCTCTTCCGATCTAATTCATCGAACCCACCTTAAGTGATTCCACTGAGTCAGGTGAGTCCTCTATTCCTGATGATTGGCGAGTCTTGTCTTCACATAGTCAACAATGAGTTGGGCCGTGCCTTCGGGACCGAGCTTGGAGCAGTCGATAGAGAGGTCGTAACTGTCGCTCTTGCCCCAATTCTTGTCGGTGTAAAAGTCGTAGTAGTTGGCACGCAATTTGTTTTGCTTAATCGCCATGTCTCTGGCTTCCTTTTTCGTTTTGCAGTCGCCACGCTTGATGATGCGCTTGATGCGGTCTTCGAGAGAGGAATGCAAAAAGATGCTGATGACATTTGTCTCGTTGCGCAAGATGTAGTCGGCACTGCGCCCCACTATAAGGCATGGGCCTTTTCGTGCAAGGTCAACCATCACTTGGCTTTGTGCTTGATACACGCTGTCTTCCTTGACGGGCTGGTCACCAGCAAATAGCGCACCACTATAATATCCCATGTTAAAGGACCACAATGATGAGAATAGCTTAGGTGTGCGCTCGTCCGAAGCCTCAAAAATGTGAGGCTCCACGCCGCTCGACTTCGCCGCCTCAAGCAGTAACCTCTTGTCGTAATATTCGATGCCAAGCATCTTGGCTACCATCTGTCCAATGTCTCTTGCTCCGCATCCAAACTGACGCCCTAAAGTAACAACGTAATTATTTGATTTCTCCATGATTCAAAACATTAAAGTGTGTAATGAGTCCACTTTAAAAAGTGGCATTTTGTGCTGATTCAAATATTCAAACGATTAAAGACGATTAAAAACTAATTGAATATCAATTAAATAAAATTCGTTGAAATTAGTTTAATTCGTGTGCTTTTATTTTTTAAAGTGGACTCTGTAATTAAGTTTCGCAAGTTGATAACTTGCTAAATAGTTTATAGTTTAAAGGCTTATCAGTGGGAAATTATGAAAATTTCGAAGAAATTATTCTCTCTAAACTCTATCCTCTAAACCTCAAGTTTATAAAGTTTTAGAACTTTATAAACTTGAATTCAAGAGTGTTACTCAAAAAGTTCGACATCGAGTTTAAATGCGTCGTCACCGTCATCATCATTCGTTTTGTTGGTGACAATCACATTTTGTTCTTCGGCGTGGCTTTTGCCGTTAATGACATATTCATTTACCAGCAATTTTTTCTTATATTCATCGTAGAACGCTTCGAGCTTCGATGGCAAGTAGGTGATGATGTTATCGGTCAGCACAAAAAGTCGTTGAAAATACACTGAGTCACCAGTCTTTTTAAAGAAAATCTTAAGCAACTCAGTGTTATCCTCGTTTTGTACTATAACAAAATGTTTTCTGTCAACAACAAAGTCGCCAAAGTAGATTGTGGTATCATTGTCAAGAATATCCTCGGAATTGACCATAATCTTGATTCCTTTTCCTGACCCTGTCAGCAGCATTGTGAACACCCTGTTGCCATAATCCTCATTTTGAAACTTATTTAATGTGTCCCTCAGCATTTTAGGAAAAAGATAGTCGGGCTTGGCGGCTATTACACATTTCATCTTTTTCTCGACGGATTTTTTGGGCAATATAAAGTTGGAGTCGGAGTACTGCTTCACCAACGAGACATTAATCTTGTCCCCTGCATTAACTGCAAGTGTCGCAAAAGCCATCAGAAATATTAATAACAATCTTCTCATAATAAAAGCACTTTATTTTTCAGGGTGCTAAATTAATAAATAACTTTTAAAGAACGATGTGATATGCTATTAAAAAATGTTGAAAAAAAGAGCAAAAATCAATTAT
>CALAVD010000171.1 GCA_937892085.1 uncultured Prevotellaceae bacterium | reverse complement strand
CCTGCAACTATACCTTCTTCTACAGCAGCACGTGTTGCTGAAAGAGCATCTTCAATTCTTAATTTCCTTTCTTTCATTTCAGTTTCTGTTGCAGCACCAACTTCAATTACAGCAACTCCACCAACTAATTTAGCAAGTCTTTCTTGAAGTTTTTCTCTATCATAATCTGATTCTGTCTTTTCAATTTCATTTCTAATTTGTTTTACTCTTTGAGCTAAAAGTTCTTTATCTCCTGCTCCATCAACAATAATAGTATTCTCTTGCAAGAACAATAACAACGTCAAAGTATCAGATAAAGACTCTACCAAAGTTGACACACTATGGAACGAGAAAGTTCAGAATGAATTTTTCGATACTCCTTTTGGTGCTTCTAAACAAGAAGTTATAAAGAACTTTGCAAAACATGGGTTTACTTATAACGCGAGTTCGGGATAAGGAATTAGTCTTTTTTAACCTAAAATAGTAGTGTTGTAATTTGCAAAATAGCGAGATGTTTTGTAACTTTGCAGTTGATAATCAGAAGTTTAACCAAAACATTACTCGCTATGATTACAGAGGACAAAGTTACTGAATTATTTTGTATTGCCGACGATTTTTGCAAAGAATTTAACGCTGAAATCCAAAAAAATGCCGTTTTGCCATCAAAAGACGGCAAAAAACGCCGCAACCGAGCCGCAAGGATGAGCGATGCAGAGATCATAACCATCATGCTGGCCTTCCATTACAACTCTTTCCGCAACTTCAAGCACTACTACTGCCAGTGTGTGTGCAAGACATGGAGCCACCTGTTTCCCGGTGCCCTGTCCTATAACCGGTTTGTCGAGCTGCAGCCCCGATGCTTCGTGGCCATGGTGATGTTCCTGAACCTGTGCTGCTTCGGCAAGTGCTCGGGCATCACGTTCATCGACAGCACCTGCATCCCGGTGATCCACAACAAGAGGGAGCACTCGATGAGGGTGTTCAAGGGCATGGCCACAAAGGGCAAGAGCACCATGGGGTGGTTCGTGGGCTTCAAGCTTCACCTGGTCTGCAACGAGAAGGGGGAGATTCTCAACTTCGTGGTGACCAAGGCCAATGTTGACGACAGGAACGAGGACGTGATTAAAGTGCTGACAGAAAAGCTGTTCGGCAAGCTGTATGCCGACAAGGGATATATCTCGGGCAACCTGTTCGGCCAGTTGTGGGACAACGGCGTGCACATCGTCACGGGCATCAAAAGCAACATGAAAAACAAGCTCATGCCTATCTACGACAAGATTATGCTGCGCAAGCGCAGCGTCATAGAGTCGGTCAACGACATGCTCAAGAACGTGGCTCAGCTTGTGCACTCCAGGCACCGCAGCGTGCACAACTTCATCATGAACCTGCTGGCGGCTTTGGGCGCCTACTGCTTCTTCGACAACAAGCCGGAGGTCAACTTCGACTTCGAGATAGAGGAAGGCAACGGGCAGCTCGTGCTCTTCCAGTAGGCCGAATATAATCGTGTCCCCATTGATGCCGCTTCTCACATTAGGAGGCGGCCGATGCTACTTGCATAGTTAATCGAGAGTATGGTATTGCTATTTCATGGTAATCTTATCCCGAACTCGCGTTAATATCTTGTATCAACCTATAAGATGTTAATACCTTATTGTGATTGAACGAGTGTAGACAAGATATTAACTGTCAAAGTATTTCTTGAGAGTTGAATTTATTGCTGAAATTTTGCGACATTCGTAATGGGCGAGTAGGTGCTGAACATCGTTTGCAGGAATGTCATTCAGATTTGGCAAGCGTAGTTTGCGTAGGTGTTGACTTTGCCATC
>CALAVD010000170.1 GCA_937892085.1 uncultured Prevotellaceae bacterium | reverse complement strand
CTGCTCGAAAATAAATCAAAAACACCTCAAGTTAATTTATAGAACCCACCTTAATTTTGACAACGATATTTACAAACCACATTTCCACGAGAAATTTAAAACTCAAGAATATGAAAAAGATTATTTTTACAATTCTAGTGGCAGTAATGACGCTTAGCGCTGCCCAAGCAGGGCCTCAGAAGAAAGGCTCCCCCAAGAATGTCGCCACCGAGCAGGCGGCGGAAGAAGCGCCCAGGCAAGATGCCGCCAACGAACTCACAAGCGACGACGAGCAAGAGACCGATGTCACCGACAAGGTGACACTAACCAACGACGGCATAGTGGTGAAGGACGACAACGGCACCGTGGAACTGAAAATTGCTGACCTCTACCGCATCATCAACGAGCATCTCGACGACACAGTGCTCAGCACAGGAAATCAAGAAATCTCGCAACTGGACTCTAAAGACATGAACGAGATGGCAAACCGAGGCATGGACCTTGCCGAAGACATCTCACGAGGCTTCTTCGTGGCAATAGTGTTTATCGTGTTCTTCTCGCTGCTGTTCTACTACCTGCACCGCCGACGCAAATACAAAACCGTTGACCGCGCCATCCAGGCTGGCTATCCGCTGCCCAACGAGTTCTTCGGGAAGCGCTCACCCGGCGCTCCACAGCAGCCCACAACAGTTTATGTGACGCAGGTGACACCACCTACCACCGACCCTAACCCGGCGCACACTTCTCAAGGCACGACTGCCCCACCCCACCCACAGAGCAGCAACCCTCTCAACAACATCACCGACTGGACGCCCTTCAAGAAAGGCTTCATAACTACCGCTGTGGGACTCGGACTGCTGCTGTTCTTCTGGATTGCCGGGGCCACGCCTGTCGCAGCTCTCATGGTGATAGTGGTCTTCATTGGCCTGGGGCAGCTGTTCATTGCCTACCAAGAGCAGCAGAACCTCAAAAACCACTGGCAACAGCAGTGGACACAACAGCCGCAACAGAGCCAGCAACAGCAATGGCAGCAGAGGAACCCACAGCAACCACCACACAACGTGCCGCCCATGCCCGAGACACCACCTGAGTTTAATTCCAATAAGTAGTATTCTTAAGTCAAAGAATGATTGCGGCACTTAACACTTAAGACTTAACTCTTAACACTTACAATTCGTGTTATCCAAAGTAGAAGAACTGAAACTTATTTCCCGATGCGTGCTTGCCGACGACAGGCGCGCTTTCGGAACCCTCGTCGAGGCCTATCAGCCTCGAATGAGGCAGTTCTTCCTGAACTTGACTCTGGGCGACGAGTATTTGAGCGATGACCTCGCACAAGAGACTTTTGTGAAGGCATATATCAAGCTTCGCAGCTTCAAGGGAATGGCGCGGTTTGGCACATGGCTGTTTCGCATTGGCTACAACGAGTTTTACAGCTACAAGCGCAGCCAGCATCCCACCAGCGACCTCGAGAGCGCTCCCGAGCGAGCCTCTACACCTATCGACTCAAGTGAGATATCGATGGACGTGAAGACGGCAATGGCGCAACTGAGCGAGACAGAGCGCACTGTGATTACTCTTTTCTACATCAATGACCTGCCAATTAAACAGATATCCACTATCACCGGCATAAATCAAAGCACACTGAGGTCACACCTTCACCGCGCAAAAGAGAAAATGGCAAAAACGCTAAAGAAGTAGGAAGTAAGAAATCTGACAACTCACAACTATAAATCATGAGAAATAAAGACTATAAAGACAACGAACTGGGCAAACTGCTCAAGCAGGAAGGTTGGAACGCTGAGCCCAACGAGTGGTTTACCCACCGCGTGATGAATAAATTGCCCGCCAAGAAAAACAACTCTGCGCTGCATTTTGCATGGACATGCTACATCGCCGCGGTGGTGGTGTGCGCCGGGTTCTGGCTTTGGGCTCTGGTATTCAGCGACACCACAGTAATCACCGTGCGCGACATCATCTATTTTGTCATCGCCATCGCGGTCACCATCATGCTCGCCCTGTCGCCCATCGTGGCAATGTTCAAGCGAGAATAACGTTTTTAGTTAACGAGTTAACAAGCAGTTAGTTTCATTCTGCAAGAGGGTGCGTCAAAAATAAAAAACAACTGATTAATCCGATTTTTTAAAATTCACAAAAAGCTATAAACCAAGCTATTGAGAAATTCAGAGCATTAAGATAATTCAGTTGTTTTATTAAATCCCGATTTTTGACACACCCTTGTTAGTTGTCCTTAATAAAAAAGAGAGACACCACTTTCTCCCTAATTGTCTTCTGAACATTTACGAGATTCCCCCCTTCAATTTGCGAGATTGGAGGGAATTTGCTACTTTTGCAGTCGATATATGGACTCAACACAAAACATCACACAACAGCCATCGCTGGCTATAGACCTCGAAAGGGATGAGCTTTCTTATATAGTCTATGGCAACGGCACGCAGCCCAAGATTGGGACGGTGACACTTGATGCCGGCACCGACAGCAAGCAGACGCTGGAGAATGCCGTCTATGACACTCCCCAACTGCTTGAGGATTACAGCCACACCACTATCGCTCTGCACTCGCAGCATTTTGTGGTGATGCCTGCCGAGCTCACCGCATCGGCAAACATAGTTTTTCAAGCATCGTTCTCAAGTCTTGAGGGTGAACTGATGACATGCCAAGTGAAGAACACCGAGGCGGCTATCGCGTGCGACGTGCCACTGGGCGTGACGGCATTCCTGCAACGCACATTTGGCGCCCCCACCCTGCTGCACCACCTCGCACCACTCATCGCTTACTGCGCTGAGGCCTATGCCGATGACAACGGCTGCATGCACATCAACGTCACCGAGCAGGAGGCTCACATCGTGGCAACACTGGGCGGCAAGTTACAGCTTGCCAACACTTACCCCTATCACTCGGTTGACGACATCATCTACTTTGCCCTGGCGGCTTTCAGGGAGTGCCACTTCGACAGCCGTGCCGACAAGGTTTTCCTCTCGGGCGACAACGAACTGCGCTCCCGGCTCGCCGAGCCACTGCGCCAGCGCATCGCCTACGTCATGCCCGAGTTGTTCCCCTCTCAAGCTCTCACCACACTTGGCAACGAAGCTATCAACCTGCCGTTTAATCTTATTGCTACTGCAATATATATTTAGATTTCATCTAATTGTTATAGACAATCTATAAGCTCTATAATATCTATAGACTGACCACTACACTTATGCGAATAATCAGCGGAAAATATGGCCGTCGGCGTTTTGACGTGCCCACCAACATCACCGCGCGCCCCACTACCGACATGGCGCGCGAGAACCTATTTAACGTGCTCAACAACCTGGTGGATTTTGAAGGCATGACTGCCCTCGACCTATTCTCAGGAACGGGCGCCATCAGCTTCGAACTCCTCTCACGGGGTGCAGCCTGCGTGACGAGCGTGGAGAAGGCCTCCACACAGTACAATTTCATCCGCAAGGTGAAAGAACAGCTGCACGAGCAGAACCTAATCCAAGTGAAAGGCGACGTGTTCAAGTTCATAGCCTCCTGCACACGCAAGTTCGACCTCAGTCAGGTGACTGCCTACCGTCAGGCCATCAAGCAGGCTGCTGCTACCAATCCGCAGTATGCCGAGCAAGCCAGCATGTTCGAGTATGCGTGGCGTTTCGCTGAGAAGACCCTCCGTGAGCAGCTGCTCACCAACAAATACCAGACACTGCTCGCCGGTTGCTTCCTCTCCAACCCCGTGGCATCGAAGGCCGCTTTCGACGCTCAGAACTCTGAGAGCCAGATTCTGCTTGCCGCCATGCCCTACTCCAGCATCAACGACAACGATGCCGAGCCTACCGAGGACGAAATCAAGGCAAAGTACAACGAAGAGAAGAATGCATACAAGACCTACGACGAGACACGCGACGTGAAGTACGTGGCCTATCAGGTGG
>CALAVD010000169.1 GCA_937892085.1 uncultured Prevotellaceae bacterium | reverse complement strand
CTGCTCGAAAATAAATCAAAAACACCTCAAGTTAATTTATAGAACCCACCTATAGTATGTAGAAAGATAATTAACTGAGATTTTGTTATGAAAACTAAACTCTTAATCACAATATTACTTGCAGTCGTGCTTGGCAACGTTGCGCAAGCTCAGTATTACACCCACCGCGAGCACGACGAGGGAACCGACACGCTCATGGTGTATAACTCATGGAAGTCGGTCTTCTATACAGGCCACGACACTGTGGCGATAAACCCAAATTTGGAGATATATTCGCCTTTCCAGTATAAGTTCAAACCCACCGAGAAAAACCGCAAACCTCTATCAAAGATGGTAGAGAAGCAGAGTGTGGCGGTAGCAATTGGCGACACGGTGTGGTTGGTCAACAGCAAATATCTGAGAGATAGCCTTCAGGGTAGTTATAACAAGTATCTCCGTGATTATCTGCCTCTATATTTCAGTGAGAAGATAGCTTTTTTCCAGTATCTACCCACGGAGATTGA
Organism: uncultured Prevotellaceae bacterium; assembly: GCA_937892085.1. Classification (GTDB taxonomy): domain Bacteria; phylum Bacteroidota; class Bacteroidia; order Bacteroidales; family Muribaculaceae; genus Sodaliphilus. Next base: position 9,997 of record CALAVD010000169.1, on the reverse strand, counting down.
ATACTTGGATGCTGAAATCGATAACTTCGAGAATCTTCAGTACTATGTGGGTGTGGGGCGCAGCAGTGTGCTGGAATACCCTAACGGCGTTGCCGATGTTGCCCATTTCGTCATTGACTTAGAGCACCATGCCGTTTTTTTGGTGGATAAGAACTACCTGCTTTACTTGCTTGAGCGTTACCCCGACATGAAGCGACGCTTTGAAATGATGGAGGGTCAGAACGAGTTCTATCTCATCAACGAGTTCTTTTGGGACTATGTGGATCGCATCAGCAACGACCCCTACGCACCCAATATCGTGCTTCCTTAACACTTACCACTTAACATTTGAGTCCACTTTAAAAAGTGGCGATTTTGTGCTGATTCAATATTCAAACGATTAAAGACGATTAAAAACTAATTGAATATCAATTAAATAAAATTCGTTGAAATTAGTTTAATTCGTGTGCTTTTATTTTTTAAAGTGGACTCAAATTTATTTCCCCACTTCGTTGGTGTAAAGCATTCTCGCTTGCGAAATTTTGTGGAATATCTCGTTGGCGTGCTGGCGAGAGGTGGCGCTCCACATCGCTACCGGGATATTGCAAGCCTTTATAAACCACCTTGTTGAGCGACTGCTGTTGTAGGTGTCTCGCCCCAAGGCAACTATCTCTACACGAGGTTCGTCGCTGCAGAACAGGTGCTTTATGTCCTGCCAAATCACTGCTGCCGGCGAGAAGGCTCCCTCGCTGAGCATAGCCTGCTTGAACCCGGCATTGGCGACTTCCTTGTAACGTTGCATCGAGAAGCACTCCACAATCATGCGGCTTTTGAGTTTAGGGAAATATTTCTCCAGGATGGCAGGGTCGTCGGTTTTATCCACCACAAAAAAGAGGTCGGGGTGGGCGAGGAAAATCTCGTTGATTTCTCTCCAAGTGAGTGGGGTATAGGTTTTGCCATTCTTGCCGCGGAGTGGGGCAGAGGTGAACTCGCTAATGTGTGGCGGGTCGCAGGAATAGATGGTGTCGATCATGTCGTCGCTGGAGTGGAATGCCAGCGGCTCACCCTCGGGCGAGACCACGATATCAAGCTCGATATATTTCACACCACAGGCTATGGCGTGCTCTACCGCCTCGCGGCTATTGGTGTAAGTGAGCGAGTCGATATTGCCCCCGGCATGAGCGATTATTACATGCTCGGGGACCGCTGGCTCGCTGGCACGCACATAAAGCAGCAACGCCACCACTATCACCACAAAGGTGCCTGTTGTGTAAATAATATTTTTCAAAACAGAATTATTACAATAAAAAGCTAAGGGCAAAGTGTTAAGAATCAAATGCACTTAACACTTAACCCTTATCACTTGAAACTTGTTATTAGTCTTCCTTGATTTCCCAGCCAAGTGCTGAAGCACCAAGCACGGCAGCGTCGCTCTCTTTGAGCTCGCTGATGAGAATCTTCACCTTTCCCTTGAACACCTTCATGATGTTCTTGTCGAAGGCTTCACGGATGGGGTTCATGATATAATCGCCGCTCTTGGTGAGACCACCGAAGATCACGAATGCCTCGGGACTTGAGAAGGTGACGAAGTCGGCAAGGGCCTCGCCGAGGATGCTACCGGTATAGTTGAAAATATCGATTGCCAGCTTGTCGCCCTTAACAGCGCAGTCATACACATCCTTAGAGGTGATGCTCTCGATGTCGTAGTCGCGCAACAGCGACTCCTCGTCGCGAATCTCGAGGAACTCGCGTGCTGTGCGTGCCACGCCGGTAGCCGAGCAGTAGGCCTCAAGGCAGCCAGTGCGTCCGCAGCCGCACACGCGTCCGTTGTTGCGTTTCATGATTACGTGTCCCAGCTCACCGGCAAAGCCGTCATGGCCATAAACCATCTGTCCGTTCACCACGATGCCGCTTCCCACACCGGTGCCGAGGGTAATCATGATGAAATCTTTGAGGCCGCGAGCTGCGCCGTAGGTCATCTCTCCGATGGCGGCGGCGTTGGCGTCGTTAGTGATTACGCAAGGAATGCCAAACTTCTTAGAGATAAGGTCGGCTAAGGGTATGGGGGTGGGCCAAGGCAGGTTCACGCCGTCTTCTATCACACCGGTAAAGTAGTTGGCGTTAGGAGCGCCAATTCCTATTCCGTTGATTTTACCCTCTGCATCGTTAGCCACGATGATGCGGTTGATCTCGGTGTAGAGCTCGTCGATGTAGTCCTCAATCTTAGAGTGCTTGCCAGTCTTGATAGAGCTGCTGGCGATTACCGTGCCGCGTGCGTCAACGATACCAAAAGCGGTGTTAGTGCCGCCCATGTCGATGCCAATTACAAATGGTTTTGCCATAATGTTTCTTGATTTAAATGGTTAATATGATTTTGTTATTTCTAAATTCTCTTTTTTTAGACATAAGAACAAAAGTTCATAAAGTGTCCTCTTGTCCTCTTGTCCTCTTGTCCTCTTGTCCTCTGTTAGAAGTTCACGGTGAGGCGTGCGTTGATCTGCCTGCGCGTTAGGTAGTTAGGTACGGCATACTGGATGCGGTTCACGTCGGTAACCCAGTAGTAGCTGCTCACGTTGCTGATATCGAGCAAGTTGAACACGTCAAGACCGAGCCATATGCTCTTGAAGTGGCTGAAGAACCCCGATGACGGCTTGTGATCCTCGCCAAGCAACATGTAGGACACGCCCACATCCACACGCTTGTAGGACGGCTGGCGGAAGTAGCCCTCGTCGCGGGTGCGGAGCGGAGCAGTAGTGGGCAGTCCGTCGCTGATTATTCCCTTGAGGCTGAACTTGATGCGCGGGAACTTGGGGAAATAGTCGGTGAAGAAAATCGCCACGCTGTAGCGCTGGTCGGTAGGCAATGGCACTTTCACTCCGTTAAGCTCCTCTTGCGTCTTCATCAGAGAGAAGCTAATCCACGAGTCGGTGCCTTCCACAAATTGTCCGAAAATCTTGAAATCGATACCAGCGATATATCCCTTTGAGGTGTTTTCGCCGCTATAGTTCATCTTGAGGTTGTCAACCTCGTAGGGGATCATATTGCTCAAGTTCTTGTAATAAACCTCGGTGGTGAGCTTGAAGGGGCGGTTCAAAGCTCTGAACGAGTAGTCGCCACCAAGTATAATGTGGATGCTTCGTTGCGACTTGATGTCGCGGTTGAGGGTTATCACCGAGTTGCCATTTTCGTCAATCGTCTGAATGCGGTATTCCTTGTAGAACGGCGACTGGTAATATAGGCCTCCCGCCAGGCGCATGGCAAAGCGGTTGTTGCGCTCAGGCACATAGCCAATGCTGAAACGTGGCGAGATGAGCGACTCCTTGTTGAAGTCCCAATAGCTGTAGCGCACGCCCAAGTTGAAGGTGAAGGCTCCTGCGCCTGAATAAAGGCGGTAGGTGTCCTGGACGAATGCCGAGAGGCGGTTGGTGCTAAGGTCGTTGCTTGAGGTCATGTTGTAGATGACGTTGACCTCGTCGGGGATGTGTGGCAGGGAGTAGCCTGCCGAGTCACGCCACTGCCACTCGCGAGAGCGCTCATAGAACACGTCGTGGCGCAGCTGCAAGCCATAGCTGATGTTGTTATTGTTAAGGCCTATATTGCCCTTTAGCGACGCACTATAGACATTTATTTTCAGGCGGTTGCGGGCATGCTCGTGATACTTGCCCACGCCCAGCTCACCCCCCACACCACCGTCACCGCCTGTGCCGGCCTCGTCCAGCCAGTACTCGCCGTGGATGTCGTAGGCCACCAGCTCGTCGGTACGGTAAGCTGAGCCAGTGAGTGTGAGGTCGGTGCCTTTGTCATTGAATTTATAGTTTAATTGCAGAGCTCCAAAATAGGTGTGGAACTTGTCTTTTTCTTGACCGTCGAAATACACGAGGAACGACTTGGCGTTGGTCGAGGTGCCGAAACTTGTCTCGCGATTGGCTGGTGTGAAGCGGTAGTCGTTGATCGACACGTTGCCCAGCAGCGACACCTTGAATTTCTTGCTTGGCTTGAGCACGATGTGGGTTTGATAGTCAAAGAATTGTGGGTCGTACTCGCCCTTCGACTCTAAGGACCCAAGCATCGACGAGTTGCGCTTGTAGCGCACGCCGTGCATCTGCGAGAACTTGCTGCTGCTGTGTCCTAAGGTGAGCGAGCCTCCTTGCAGGCTGGCATTAAGGCTGCCCTCAAAGCTCTGCGGCTCTTTATAGGTGATATCGAGCACACTCGACATTTTGTCGCTATACTCAGCGTTGAAGCCACCGGTGGAGAATGCCACCTTCTGCACCATGTCGCCATTGATGATGCTCAAGCCCTCTTGCTGGCCGTTGGTGACCAGCTGGGGGCGATATACCTCAATGCCGTTGATATAGACGCTGTTCTCGTCGTAGGTGCCACCACGCACCATGTACTGGGCACTCATCTCGTTCTTGCTGCTCACGCCCGCTTGGGTGGTGAGCACATTTTCCACGGTGTTGCCACTGGCGCTGGGTGTCATCTTGGCGACTTCCACGTCGATGTCCTGCATCGTGTTGGTTTGCTTCTTGTATTCTGTGACTTGTACCTCTTCAAGCTCTATTGTGCTCTTGTAGAGCTTGGGGCTCAGGGTAACCGGGCTCACCGGCTTGATGAGGCGTCGCTTGACATCGCTGTAGCCAATGCATGAGAACACTACCTCGATAGTGTCCTTCGGCGGAACGGTTATCTCATATTTTCCATTCAAGTCGGTGTTCACACCAAGCATGGTGCCGTGAATGCGCACCGACGCAAATTCAATGGGGTTGTCAAACTCATCGACAACCGTGCCAGTGATTTTAATCTGTCCGTTCATTGCCAGTGCCGTGACGGTCATCGCCGCGAGCAAGGCAATCTTCATTATTATATTTCTCATTATTTAATATAACGAGAAAATGTGCGTGTTAGTATTTTTGCTTTCCTATAACCTCAAAAAATGAGTGGCAAAAAGCAATTAAGGTGGGTTCTATAAATTAACTTGAGATGTTTTTGATTTATTTTCGAGCAGATGCGAAGTTAAAGCAGCAGCGGCATAGCGGGCTATGTTGCAAGGATTTAACGAAGCAGATGCCGAAAAGAAACAAAAACAACCAAGAACCCATCTCAACATTTTATTAATTTATAGAACCCACCTTAAATAAGGGTATTCACCCTGTGAGGTGAATACCCTTAAAATGTTTTTGACTAAAAGTCGGTTGTTAATGACCGGATTCGATTATTTTTGAATCTTCTTCACGCCATTCTCGATAACGATACCCTTGTAGTTCTCGTTAACGGGCTGGCCAAGGAGATTGTAGCGGCCACTCTTAACGTTGTTGCTAACGTTGATGTCCTCGATGCCGGTGAGGCTCTCGCCATTGATGGTGAGGGTCATGTTCTCCATGTCAACTGTGAGGGTGTAGGTGCCTTCCTCTACCTGGAATGCCTGGCCGTTGTCGAAGGTGAGAGCCAGAGGCAAGTTCATCATGTTCTTGTAGAAGCGGAAGTCGCCCTCGCTCACAGCACCAAAGCGGTAAGGCAGGAGGCCGTCCCAGTCGGCAGGATCTTCCATGAGCTTGGTAGCGAAGCTGAAGTAGCAATACTTGTTGCCCTCTACTTCGTCAACTCTGTCGTTGCGCAGGAGAGTTACGTCTGAAGTGAAGATAACACCATCCTCAGTCTCCATCTCAACACCTACGTTGGTTGCCCAGTTGTTGCCGTTAACCTCGCCAATGATGTAAACCTTAGCAGGTTGCTCAACTGCGTTGAGTGTTGCGTTAACCTCATTGTTCTCGGGGTTGTAAGTAACATAAAGGGTGTAAGTGCCATTCTCTTCAACGCCAACTACATAGTTGTTCTCGGGGAAGCAAACGTCCCAAGCGTGGTCTTGAACCACCTTGAACTCGATGTTTCCAGCCTCAAGAGCAGTCTCAGCGCTTGTCCACTCATAGAGTCCATTCTCCTCGTTGAAAGTCATCTCGGGAGCAGCAACGGGATCCCAGTCGTTCTCCATGCCAAACAGAGCAGCAGGTGCGCCGGCTACAGCATAAGTGTGCTCGTCACTTGGTAGAGTGAGCTCGTAGGTCTTGAAGAAGTTGCCGGGGAAGTACTGATAGATGATAGCCTTAGTGTCGCTGACAACCTCGGCGTTGAGCCAGTTGCACTGGAAGCCGTTGGTAACGAAGCCGGGAATCTCATCAACCACTGCGATGGGCTCCTCGGCACCCTTCTCGGCGATGGCCCAAGCGTTGCCATAGTTAGGCAGAGTGGTGTAGATAACCAGGTCTTTGCCGCCAAATGTGAGTGGGAAGCAACCATTGGTCGCGCCCTTGTTGGGAAGGGTGAAGGTAGTTGCCTCAAAGGCGTCCTCGTCATCGTTCATCACCATGTCGATGGGCTGAGCGTTGCGGGTCCACAGCATGTAGTGCTTGGTGCCGTCAACAGCGATGTAGGGGTTAACTACTGTAGAGCTGGTGGGTGACAGAGCAGCGCCGTTGAGTGCGAACAGTGCGATGTGGTCGGCATCGAGCTCGCCACCAAGGAAAGGCACCTTGAGGATGCCGGTAGAGTTGGCAGTCACAATCCAGAGGATACCGCCCTCGTCCTCGTCCATCACGTTGCCCTCAGCGAAGCTGAAGAAGTCGCAACGGCCGTTCTCGCTTGCGAAGTCGGCGAAGATGTTGCCTTCAACATCAATGGGGTCGCCACCGCCAGCGGGGAAAATCTTCATGATGGTAGTGTCGGCCATAAAGTTGCCTGGCCAACTGTTGTCAACGCGAGCAATGATGTTGCCGGCATCGTCGCGAGTGACTGCGGGCCAGCTTGCAGTAGCGCCAGTCTCGAGAGTGCTCTCAACTGCGCCATCCTCAGCATTGTAGAAGTTGATCTGGCCAAGAACCTTGTCCATAACGATGAACTTGCCGTCCATGCCGAAGCCTTGACGGTTGTTCAAGCGGTCGGTGGGGACATTGGGGGTGCTGGTTACTTCGGTGAGCGTGAACTCCTGTGCGCTCATTGTCAGTGCAGCAAAGAAAGCTGCGAGAAGTAAAAATTTCTTCATAATAGCAGAAAAATTTAGTTAATAAAAAAGTTAATTAAAAAAAATTTTTATCATTAGTCGATAGAGAGTTGTTATTTTTTAAATCACAAAAATATATTTTTTTATTATTATGACAAAATTTTTCAAAGTATTTTTATAAAATTTAATTCAAATGAATAGTTTGGGGTTACTTAAAAAAGTAGGTTGTTACACTTTCTTTACCTAAATAGAACGCTTTTGCCTTAATGAGTTCCCAGTCTTCAGGAACTGGTACAGGTTGTGTCCACAGTGGGGAGGTCGAGGTTGGCTTGCTCCCGTCGAGGGTGTAGCGCACTTCGGCCATGAGGTATTGGGCATTTGCCAATAACATGCCGTCTTCAACGATAATGCCGGGCTGGGCAAGGTGGAAGTTGTAACCGCGCTTGTGGAGCATAGGCAGTTCCCATGCGGCAATGTTGATGTTATAGTCTTGCATGGCATGCTTCATCGCCTCCTCGTCGCCAGACCATTGCGGTGTGCCATTCCATCCTCGTTCAGCGACACCAAAAATCTTGGGAATGAGAAGCATTTCCACCTCGCCGAAATTGCGCAGGGTCTCGCCCCATAGTTGCGCCTGCACGCCAATGATGTTGCCGCGACGGGTGAGCTGCGTCTTGCCCTCAGCATTGTCGCCATATAGGTTCCAGGGTTCGGCGCTCCAAGAGTCAAACTCGTTGACTGAGCCGCCCCAGTGCAGACCCTGCTCATACTGGTGCATGCTGTAGCCCATGTCCATGTAGAATTTATCCACATTCGAGAGAATGGTTGGGTAGCCTGCGTTGGCAATCTTGTAGGGTACCTCGATGCGGCTGCCAATGGTGCTCCACGCGTTAACACCGGCAAAGCGTGGTGCCACGCGCTTGTTGAACTCATCGTTGTGATTGAGCGCTACTTCTTGCCAACCCTCAATCTTGATGCCGCGCTTGATGAGCATCTCACTCACTCGGTCGATGTAGTGCTCCATCATGGTGTGAGTGTCTTTCATATTCATCTTTGCCATGAGAGACTTCACGGCAGGGCTGTTGTCCCAGCAGTGGCTTGCCACTTCGTCGCCACCTAAGTGCACTATGTCGAGCTTCAAGCCAGCGGCACGATACATCTTCTGGAGTTCGCCAACCACCTTTCCAAGAAAACGATAAGTGCCTTCTTGAGCAGGATTGAGCACATTGTTGGCGTATGCCTGTACTGACTGGTAGCCGCCCTTGTCGTCGGGATCCCAAAGCATGAATTCCTGTGCTTTCTTTAGATTGGTGGCGGCAAGCTTGTTATATCGGTATTTCATCGCCACAATGGCAGCGCGTGAGTGCCCTGGGGTGTCAATCTCAGGAATAACCTTGATGCCGTGGTCATAGGCATAGCGCAAGAACTCAATGAACTGCTCACGGGTGAGAAATCCGTTTGCACTCTGACTCAAGTCATTAGGGTTGCCGTTGCCGTCAAAAATCTGGGCAAGAAATCCGTCTTCTAACTCGTTGAGTGTGCAGCCTCGCCGCGATGCCACTTGCGTGAGCTCGGGCAGGCCAGGAATCTCCAGTCGCCATGCCTCATCGTCGGCAAAATGAAACTGAATGGTGTTGATTTTATAAAGTGCAAGCAAGTCCACGAGTTTCTTAAGGTCGTTGAGACCATAGAAATTACGGGCGATGTCGGCCATGAAACCACGATAGGCGAAGTCGGGCTCGTCAACTACTTTGCCCAGGGGCAGCGTGTTGCGTTTGGAGTGGCTTAGAGCTGACACAAGGGTCTTGGCGCCGTTGAGCAGTGCCACGTCGCTCACGCCAGTGATTACTATGCATGAGTCGGTTACTTCAAGTTCATAATGCTCAGTGTTGGTGCTCAGCGTCTTGTCAAGTCTCGCCTCAATCACAAAGGGACAGTCACTCATGATGTGAATGCCATAAAATGCAAGGTTTTGAGTGAGAAATTTCTTCACTCGCCCAATGTTGTGTTTGCGGCTCTTGAAGAAAGGAGGGGCTTTGAATGAGACAAGGTTTGGGAGACGAACCTCGACACCAGCACTGTTGAGTGTCTCCTGCTTGGGTGTGGGCAGGATGTGGAAGGGGGTCTTGTCGATGAAACCATTTTGCAATTCCTCATTTATCTTATAAACGCGATTGCCGTCGGGATAATTGGTGGTAGCGCTCCACTGTCCCATCTCCTTGAGCTCGCTGCGCTCAATGGCGACGGCGATAGGGTGGTGGGTGTCGCCATTGAGAACCACGTGACCGCCATTAGGCGCATACCACAGGTTCACGAATTTTCCCTTCATCATCATGTCGATGACCAGCGAGTCGCCAGCGGCAAGAGTGGCGTAGCGCTCATTGGGCTTCACCTGGTAATAGGTGGTGGAGACTTCTTTGATGTCAACGGGGCAAGTGGGGGAGAGCTCGGTCTTTCGTGAAAACTGGTTGAAAAAGAACATCCAGTTGTCGTCAAGTGGAGCGCCACTCACATTCTTAATGACCAGTCGTGAGCTGTAGTAGCCTGGCTTAGCGTCGTTGGTTCCCATATCCCACCGCACGCTGATGGGGGCTTGTGAAAGAGCTGTTATTGAGGTCGTTGAAACTACTGCCGCTATGAGCAGAGCCTTGATGCTTAGTGTTTGCATTGCATTTATAGTTTGTTGTTGATTATGTCGTTAAGTAGATTCTCGCACGCCTCTTCGAGCAGGTCAAGAGCCAGCTCAAAGCCCTCGGAACCTTCGTAGTAGGGGTCGGGCACATAGTCGTAGTGGGCGCGGAGCTTCACGATGTAGTTGCCCATCATCACAATTTTTGACTGCTGTGCTGGCGACGACGCCATGTGCATGAGGTTGCGGCGGTTGCTCTCGTCCATCGCAACGATGATGTCGAAGCGGTCGAAGTCGTCGCTCGTGATGGGACGGGCACGGTGCGTGAGGTCGTAACCGCGGCGGCTCGCATGGCGGCGCATGCGAGGGTCGGGCAGTTGCCCCTGATGCCC
>CALAVD010000168.1 GCA_937892085.1 uncultured Prevotellaceae bacterium | reverse complement strand
GAGTAAGCCACCTTAGTGGGCACGCTCACCGCAGGCTTCACGAGATAGAGATACAGCCCCTTGAGGCTGACATCGATGGGTGTGAGCACATCGCCAATACCCGTCGCCATCATGGGTTGGTTATAGATGAAGAACGGGCAGTCGGCACCAAGCGTTGCGGCAAGACTTGCCAGCTCGTCACGTGCTATGCCCAATTCAAACATCTCATTGAGCATGAGTATAGTGCTCGAAGCATCGCTCGAGCCACCCCCCAACCCAGCACCGTCGGGGATGTGCTTGTAGAGATATACATCTACCTCGTGCACCTGATAGTGCTGCTGCATGAGCCGCAACGCCTTAATCACCAAGTTTTTCTCTACTGGGCAATCCACAGGGTTGCCATAGGTGGTAAGGGTGGAGTCATCGCCTTTAGCCGGCACTATCTCGAGCACATCGGAGAGGGCTATAGGGTAAAATATCGTTTCGAGGTTGTGGTAGCCGTCGCTGCGCCGCTCCACGATGTTGAGGCCAAGATTTATTTTTGCGTTAGGAAAAGTGAGCATATTTGAGATGTGAGTTTTAATTTTTCTGTTGCGACAGCATCACAACTTACTGAATGTTATTATTAATAGTGCCACTATGCATTAATCAAGCATTCATCTTTGATGCTGTGAAGGAGGGGGTGGAGATGCGTGGGGGCGATTTGGAGCTCTTGTTCAACTATTGGAACAAGGTTCTCACGATTTTCTATCTTATTCATTAGCAGCAAGTTCAGGAGCAATCGCCATGCGGCATAGCGTGGCAGGAGATTGCTGCTTACTCTCAGTTGCTCCCATAGCTGCTGAGCATAGTCAAGATGACGCAGCAAGCGATGACACAGCACATCGGCAATCTCGATGCTCTCAATGCTCTCGCACCAAGCGAGTGCCTGGCTCATAGTAAATTCCTCTATGCGAACCAGCATTGGCGCTGCCATGCGACACTCGCGGTGCTGACGCTCGTCCCACAACGCTTGTGCCGTAAATGAATCTTTGTCATACTGGCTGGTGATGGCAACAATATCCACAAGTTGACACCCCATCACGATGGTGTGGGGGTCGCCATCGTTCTTGAGTTGCTGCGCGAGCATGCCATTGCGGTGCGCAAAGAAGTCTTTTTTCAGTTTTTGTAGCATGGTGTGGTGTAGCTAACAAGTTAACGAGTTGCTCATTGTGGTGACAAAGTTACAAAAAATAATAACGTGAAGACTGCCGACGACAAAAAAAGGCATCGTAAAACTGATATTTACGATGTCATATTATGAAAAAAATAACTGAAATGTGCTACTTCTTCTTTCCCACCATGTCGTTGGTGAACTTGGCTTCGGCTTTTTTCAAGAGGAAGAGCTGCTTCTTTGAGAGAATTTTAGAAAACTGATTGAAATAACGCGTCTCTATCTCTCCCACTTTATACTTCACCTCGGCCATGGCTTTAGCAGCAGTGAAATAATCGTCGTCGCCAACTTTCTTGTTAGAAGCATCAACTTTCTTAGCCTGCTCACGGGCATTGCGATAAACCGAGAAAATTTCTTTCTCCATAGCTTCGTAGAGCGGCATGAACTTGGTGCGCTGTGCTTGCGTCAACGCAATCTCTTTAACGATAAACTCATGCTTGTAGTCCAGCATCTCTCTGGTCCACTGACGTTTATTGCCTTGAGCCTGCACATTGCCCACACAAGTCGCAAGCAAGAGCAAGAATAGTGCTATTTTATAGTATCTTTTCATGTAAGCCACATTTAGTTGTGTTTATCACTCTCCAGCAACTTCCTCAGTCTCCATAAACAATGAGTCGGCATAAATCATGTCATACTCTGACAAGCCTTCGTAGTCAATAAAATCTTCAGTATTTTGAGGCACTAACAGGCCGTTGGTAATCTGCGCTTTCTTCTGCTGGAAATTTGCCGACGACTGTTGCCCCCGGGTGAATATGTTCATCATCACCCAAATGCCGGCAAACATAGCTGCCATGTAAACAAATGGGCGAAGACGCACCCACAATGTGGGCTTCTCTTCCTCGGTGATTGTCACCTCGGGAAGCGCATCCATCAAGCTGGAGTTAAAATTGGCAAAGTAATTCTCCGGCACTTTAAAACCGGTTTCTTTGCCTATTTGTTCTAATATTTTGGAATCCTCTTTTTTCATGACATTTTTTTGACTGCCTAAAAACAAAAAGGTTTAAGGGGACTTCTAAAAAAAATAATTAAAAACTTAAATTTATTTTACATCCCTCAATCATTGTTCTCAAAAAAAGACTCAATTTTCTTAAGCGCATGATGATAAGAGGCTTTGAGCGCTCCCACCGAGGT
>CALAVD010000167.1 GCA_937892085.1 uncultured Prevotellaceae bacterium | reverse complement strand
TCCCTACACGACGCTCTTCCGATCTGATGAAAGCACCAAGTTCAAGAACCCAGAATAGCTTGCATCGGTATTCCATGTTGAGGTCGAGCCTGATGTCGCCGCACTGATAGATGAAGCTGTTTTGCGACTTCTTGCCGTCGAAGCTGCCAGGTCCCAGGGTGCGCACACCCCATCCTCTGACGCTATTGGCACCTCCGGCGTAGAAGCGTTTCTCGAATGGCAGCACCGTGCTGTTTCCGTAAGGTATTGCGATGCCAAATCCAGCATGTAAAGCCACCGAACTTCGCTGGTTGAAGTAGTGTGTTAAAGCGAAGTCACCGTCGAGCTTTATATATTGTGAATAGCGTGTACCGAACACCTTGTAGCTGTCGTCGGCTTCGCGTTTCTGCTTAATGAGATGTGAGATGCCGTAGAGCAGGTTGCCGGCGGTCTCTGCCGAAGCCCTAATGGTGTAGATGTCATTCTGTAACACTGTGGTGAGCGGGTTCACCATGCGTTTGTTGGTCTTGTAGAATGTGTAACCCAAGCGCATAATAAGGTGGTTCTCGTAGGAATAGCGCAATAGTGGGTTGGTGATGCTGTCGAGGAAGTTTATCTTGCTTTTGGGTAAATACACATAGCTAATGTCGATGAGATTGAAGGTGTGTCGCATCTGGTTGTTGCGCTCACTCCAGATGTATTTCCACCCGGCACCGGCAATGATGCGTGTGTATTCAGGGCGCTCTTGGTAGTTGAAGCTCGTCATGAACTCAGTAGATGCCTGGATGCGTCGCTTGAAGCTCTCGGGCATGAAAGGCATTTTGAACTTAGGGAAGGTGATTCCCACGTCGCCCGAATACTCGCTGTAGTTGTCGTTGATAAGTCCGCTCAGGTCTCCCGAGAGACTCTCGTAGGATGCTTTAAACTTGACGTTGAGCACCTCCGAGCCTTTGAAGATATTGCGGTGCTGGTAGTCGGCTCCTATGCCAAAGCCGAGGTCGCCCTCGCTGTTGGTGCCCTCGAGAGAGAAAGAGATGGTCTGCGACTTGTCACGGTTAAGCAGGATGTAGGCATCCACCCAGAGGTCACCTCCCACGTCCATAAAAGGTCTCATTTCGATGTTTATGAACTTTAGGATGCCCAGTCGTCCCAGAGCTTTGTAGGTGCGGTCCACATCGTTAGCGTTGTAAATCCGGTTTGGCCTGATGAAACAGCTCTCGCAAAGCACCTCTTTGTCGATGTACCTGTCGTCGCTATAGAGCATGGTGATGCCGTTGTAGGCCACGGTGTCTCCGTAGAAGCCGTTCTGCATTGTCACGGCATCGTAGTTTGTGACAAACACCACGTTACGCACATAGAACTGTCGATGTGTGTCGGTGTGCGGAATGTGCGGCAGCTCTTGTGTTGCATCGCTGAGAGTCAGTGTGAGATCTACCTCATTCGAGCCTGCGGCGGTGTCGGCAACAAAGGTGATATAGTTCTTGTTGAAGGCATAGTATCCGTTGTTGCGCATTTTCTGTACGATGAGTTCTCGTTCCGAGTCGAGCTTGTTGTGGTCGAGTAGCGACTTGGTTTTGATGGGGAAGTCGGTGGTGTCGCTCAAGATGATGCTACGCAAACTGTCGTTGTTGATGTCATATTTTATTGAGCGGATAGTGTAAGGCTCGTTAAGCGTGATGTTGTAGGAGACTTGCGCTTTTTTCTTTTCGGGCAGTAGTTTCACATCGCTGGTGACATCGCTCTTGAGGAAGCCTTTATTGATGAGAGCTCGCTGTAGCTGGTTGACGCTTGCCATGGTTAGTGTGGAGTCGTAGATGACAGGTGGAGATCCCACTCGCTGAATCCACCTATTAAACCATTTTGTGGAATCTTTTCCTGACATGTTGTAGATGGCAAGCTGCAATTTTAGTCCTCCAAGCACCTTGTGGTTCTCGGTTTGTCGCAGATAGTTGACAAGTTCTTGGGTGCTCACCTCGCTGCCGTTTTGCTTGTCGAGGATGTTGATTTTGGTTTTGTCAAGCAGCAGTTGTCCATCGGGGACGTGCTTGGTTGAGGAACATGACCCTATTGCCAGCGCCGAGAAAAGTGCCAGCATGAGCAATGTGAAAAGTTTGCAGCTCCTTGTCATTAGTGGTCATGTATAAACAAAGTGCAAAATTAGATAAAAGTTTTCAGTTTGTGCACTCTTTTGTGTTGTAAAAATATGCTATAAAGCAGCAAAGTTTCAGGGTTTATCTTAAAATATGTTAATTTTTAATGATTTCTGCTTGAAAATTATGTTTTATAACACAAAATGCTATATCTTCCCATCTTTGACAGTTTTGTTTGCAAAGCACTGTCATAT
>CALAVD010000166.1 GCA_937892085.1 uncultured Prevotellaceae bacterium | reverse complement strand
TAATAATTCTTTCCCTGTTTTGAGGTACGCCAAAGTCAGCTCCATTGAGAACTTTCCATGTTACTGAATAACCCAGTTCGGAAAGTTTATCCAAAATTGTTCTCAAAGTATTTCCACCGTCATGGTGTACAAGATGTTTAACATTTTCAAGGAATACAACCTTTGGTTTCTTTTGATTAATAATCTGACAAATATCAAAAAACAATGTACCGCGAGTATCATCAAAGCCTTTTTGTTTTCCCGAAATACTAAATGGTTGACAAGGGAAACCAGCGCATAAAACGTCAAATTCATCGGGTATAAACGATTTAGTACGTTCCTTTGTAATGTCTCCAAAAGGCATATCACCAAAGTTAGCCATGTAAGTTTTTTGAGCTTGAGGTTCCCATTCAGATGAGAAAACGCACTGACCACCAACTCGCTGTAAGGCAATGCGGAAACCTCCAATTCCAGCGAATAAATCTATAAATGTGAATTTTGGGGAGGCACAAGCAGGAAACGGTATTGCAAAGAAATCTTTAAATAGTGAGTTTTGGTAGTAATAACCATCAGATACCACACTGATATTATCAACTTTTTCAGGCTTTATGTCATACACGTCCTCAATTAGCCCAATACCAAGTCGTTTATACTTGTCTTCTGACTTGTAACCAATATTATGGAGATAATGAGAGATGATTGCCATTTGTTCATCAAATGAAATCAACTCACCATCCTCCATTACAGAGTGAGGTCCATAAACCTCGTTTACGACGAATTTATTTAAACTAATATCTTCGTTCATTAAAAAATCAAACTCCCCCATAGCCCTGCGAGCCGACCAAAGCCCATAACTACAAAGGAGTTTGTTAAATCGTTATTATTCGGTCTTTTTGCAGGTGAAAGTGCAATTTTTTTGCCCTCTCAAACTGCAAAGATAATGTAATTCTCCGAAATAGACCACAGTTGTGAATAACTTTTTGCCTATGTTAGATAGGTCTTTTTGACTTAGACGCACACAAAAGGGTGAATGTTGCAGTCGGTAAGCAAAAATGTGGCATTTTCACACTTTAGGGTGTTAAAAGCTTTAACGACCAAAATAATTATTGTACCTTTGTGGTAGAAAACCTATTAATTATGGCAAGAGTTGAAGATTTCTTTTTTGACGAGAATAGCGTGAGAGGACTTAATGATGAGCGATACTCTCACATTGAGATGCTAAAGCGTGCCATTGACGCGATGGCGAATGCCACCTACCAAAGCATATATGTGATAGACTATTTCAAACGCAAGTTCCTTCATGTGGCAAGCAATCCGCTGTTCTTGGGTGGACACACCGCTCAAAAGATGAAAGAAATGGGCTATCAGTTCTACATTGAGCATGTACCCGAAGCCGAGCAAGCCATGTTGCTTGAAATCAACACTGAGGGTTTCAAGAAGTTCAACAGCATTCCTTTGGACGAAAGGAAAGGCTATTTCATTAGCTATGATTTCCATATTGTGGACGGCGAGAACCGATTTCTCATCAATCACAAAATGACACCCTTTGCACTTGCCGACGATGGACGGCTGTGGCTCTCGATGTGTGTGGTGTCGCTATCATCGCACAGTGAGCCTGGGCACATTGAGCTTCGCAAAAAAGGTGCTTCTACTTATTGGGAATATTCGCTGGATCACCACCGCTGGATCACCAAAGAGACAGTCAAACTGCGTCCACAAGAGAAACAGGTGCTCATCCTCTCGGCACAGGGTCTCACAGTTGCCCAGATAGCTGACAAGATGAATCGCTCGGTAGATACCATCAAAACCTACAAGCGAGTGATGTTTGAACGCATGGGCACTCGCTCCATCACCGAGGCTCTCACCCTTGCCACTAATTCAGACCTCATATAACTTTATCCAAAATTGAGGGTGTGTCAAAATTAAAAAACAGCTGATTATTAAATAAAATGCTCACGCTCGCAAGGCACTAAAGCCACGTCTCATCGAAGTTATAAAAACAACAGGAACAACATCTTAACAACACTTGACAACTTAATTCTTTATTTTTCTGGAAAGAAATTATTTTGTTGTTTTGGTTGCTTCTCAGGGTTGTGCAGGTTGTTTTAATAAAATGCTCACGCTCGCAAGGCACTAAAGCTGGGGCTCAGCGAAGCACAGCCCCGACTACTCTTCTATGGAGTAGCTGAAGTCGTAGCTTTTCTCTGCCGAGTTATATCCTCCTACTGTCACTTGCTTGTTGCCGTTGCGATATAGTTTCACGCCATTGGAGTAGGTGTGAGATAATTTGAATCCTGATGCTTTTATGTCTGCAAGAATCTTATTGGCCAACGCTTTGTCGTAAACAGTCATAGACACTTGCAGATAACCATAATCACCATCTTCGCCGTCGTTACAAGCCGACATGACAATCACGCTGGCGTTTTTCTTCTTGGTAGGGACAAACATGTTGGCTTTCTTCTTGTTGATATAGCCTCCTTTGTAAAAACCGTCGATAATGCTGCAGGGACCTCCGTAGCCTTCACCAGGCAGCTCATGGATGTAGCCAAGCTTCTTGAAAACCGTTGTATAGTATTTTTCTACCGCCTTGGCGTCGCGTGCCTCATTCTTGAGGGTTATGTAACGATATGTGATGACCTTGAAAATTTCGTTGGTGGTAGGGACAACATTTGCCTTTTGAGCTTGGACAGAGAACAGTGTTGCAGTCAACAATAACAAAACAATGCTTAATTTCTTCATATCAATTTGAATTTTAGTATTAACTTTGCAAATGTAATCATTTCTTTGAGTTCATGCAAGATGGCAAGAGAAAAAGTTTTCAGATTTAAGCAGTTTAGTGTTGTCAACGACAAGACGGCGATGAAGGTGGGCACCGATGGCGTGCTGCTGGGAGCGTGGTGCGATGTGGAGGGTGCTAAGCGTGTGCTCGATGTGGGCACCGGGTGCGGACTCATCGCTCTGATGGTTGCTCAGCGCAATCGTGATGCCCACATCGAGGCTATCGACATCGACCCCAATGCCATTACCGAGGCAATGACCAATATCACCACTTCTCCCTGGAGCGATAGGGTAAAGGCTAAATGCGTTGATTTCAACGATTTTGCCGCCCAAGAGCCTTATGACCTTATAGTCTCCAATCCACCCTTCTTCACCGAGAACGTGATGGCGCCCGAAAGATGCCGCAACATGGCTCGGCACTCGGTGACCCTTACACTGGATCAGCTCATAAGCCACTCAAAACATTTACTCGCTCACAATGGCAGGCTGGCTTTCATCTATCCCGCAGAGCAGGATTTGAGCGTGAGGCGATGCGCAGTAAAACACGCAATGTCAATAAAGAGATTCACTTCGGTGGTGCCAGTAGAAGGTTCCGCGGCAAAACGCACACTATGGGAGCTCTCGAAGGGACCCACCAATACTGTAGTAGAGGAAATCATCATCAAGGTTAGCACGAGCTCTTATTCACAACAATACATTGACCTGACAAGAGATTTTTATTTAAAGATGTGAAAAAACACATTTTTTGTCTTTTTATTATTGTTATTAAAGTCGTTTTGATTACTTTTGTGACGAAAAATTAATTATAAACTAAAACGTTTTTAGAATGGAAAAGATTAAAAGATTATCGTTTTTGCTGGCAGTTGTTGTTGCCCTTGTGATGTTCTCATCATGTAGCGAGAAGCACAAGAAATATATACCTGCCGACAGCAAGGTAGTGGGAAAGATCGATATCAAAGCATTCTTTGACCAGACGGAAGCCGACCATGAGAAGCTCATGGCCGACATGGAGGAATACTTAGGCCAAGATGTCGAAAAAATCAAAGAGATGGGTATTGACGTTAAGGTGCCAATCTACATCTTTGGACGTGGAAAAGGGGCAAATTATTCTTTCGGCATTGTTGCTAAAGTCGATGACGAAGACAAAGTGAAAGATTGGTTTGAGGACAATGTTAAAGTTGATATTGACACAGATGGTGACGGCTTTGAGTATTTTGCCGAAGGTAACACTGCCATAGGTGTCAATAAAGACGCGCTTGTAATAATCGGTACCACTGGCACTGATGCCAAGAAGGAGATAAAGAAGATTATGGGTAAAGAGATTGATGGCGACTTGGGCGACAACAAGTTGTTTGACAAGGTCACGCACGCCAAATCTTTTGCCTGCATCTATGCCGACTTGTCGATTATCTCAGAGGACATAGCTAAAATGATTGAACGACAAGCTCCGCAAATCAAAGAGAGCATCGAGGATATCAGAAAAACCATTGTGGGTCTCGACGGCATTTGCAGCGACGGCATCTGCGACTTCTCTTATTGGGCTGAATCAGAAGACGAAAAAGTCCAGAAGAAGATTGACGAGTCACTGGCAACACTCAAGGAAATAGACAAGAAAGCTATTGAGGCTGTCCCCGATGATGCTCTTGGTGGCGTTGTCGCCAACATTGACGGGCCAAAACTCTCAAAGTACATCGACAAGTCTTTAAAGGACGTGAATTTGCTTGATGAGCTGCCAGCTGAATATAACGATTTATATAATAAGTTCCTTGCTCTTCTTGGTGATGTGAGTGGAAACCTTGCCGGGTATGTCGTTGCACCAATGGATTTGATGATTGCTATTGAAAGCAAAGACAACACAGCCGACAAGATTGCAGAGCTGATTAACTCCCTTCAAAACCAATTCAGCAATTCTTATCCGAATATTGCTGATGAAGATTTCGCTTATGAACCTGACACCGAACAGGTGGCTGCCTATGATGAAGAGGAAATAGATGACGCTGCTGCTGACGATTACGACGACTACAGCTTTGACTCTGAATTTGACAGTTCTTCAACATTCACAATAGAAAAAACCGCCAACGGATATTGCGCCAATGATGAAAATGGCACAAAGTTCTGGTTTGGAAACAAGAATGGCGCTCTGTATTTCACCAGCAACGAGTCGATGATAAATAGTGCCTTTAAGAAAGCCGATAAGCCAGTGCCTTCGGAGCTCGTTTCGTTTGCCACATCAAGAAAGTTTATGTACTTCTTTAGTTTAGGCAAGGTTAAAGACTACACCGCTCCTATGGACAAGGATGTTAAAAACGTGTTTAATGCCTTCGACGAGATTATTAGCAAGGTTAACTACATCACTTTCAGCATGAAGTAAGGCAATCAATATCTGTCACCACAAAAAAGTCTTGAGACCTCACAAGTTCTCAAGACTTTTTTGCATTCTGCATTAAAAAAGTAGGCCCATGGGGAGTCGAACCCCAATCGAAGGAACCGGAATCCTTTATTCTATCCATTGAACTATGGGCCCAGATGGTATTTTTTAGATAAATTAGGCTGCACCTCGGCATAGTTCAAGCAAGCTTGACTTTGCACTCGGTTTGCACTAATTTTGCCAAATGCGGTGCAAAAGTAGTCAATTATTTGTATCTTTGCAAAAATGAAATGAGGTATTTAATC
>CALAVD010000165.1 GCA_937892085.1 uncultured Prevotellaceae bacterium | reverse complement strand
TAGCGTGGAAATGCTTGACACGGTAATGGGCGGAGAGCTAAACAGCCTTGCTGACCCATACGAGGGTGTAGATGGCATTCTCACCTTCAGAGGTGGACCAAAGCGCGACGCGCGCTGTTACAGCGGCACGGTAAAGGGCATCCCAAGCAAGATAGTGCAAGACTGGGTCGCTCACACCGCCGTCAAGGGTGATTGGGGCGGTGGCTCGGGATGGACTGGAGAACCTATCTATATCAAGTGGAGTGATGCCCAAGTGGCGAATTTCAAGAAAACTTCCCCCGAGATAACGGCCAACTTCAGCAACGAGGAGATAATCGTGGGGTCGCTGTGTGGAGAGGTCTATTTCCTCGACTACGCCACCGGCAAGCAGAGCCGCAGCCCGCTCGATGTGGGCAATCCCATCAAGGGCTCGGTGTCGCTCGACCCGGCGTTGAACGGCAGCCTCTATGTGGGTCACGGTATCCCCGACAACCAGCCTTTCGGGCACCTTGGAATAGACATCAACACTCACCAGATTGCTTATACTTGGGGGCGTGACCCTAAAGCGAAGCGCGGCTGGGGAGCCTACGACTCATCGCCCATCGTGGTGGGGCAGTTCCTCTTCTGGCCTGGCGAGAATGGCACCATTTACAAATATGAGCGATTTGGCGATGGCAAGCTCAAGATGCATAGCGCATTGCGCTATGTCGTCAAGGGCGAGGGCGGTGCTGGCATCGAGTCGAGCATGGCAGTTTATAAGAACTATGGCTTCGTGGGCGACAACCACGGCGATGTTTTGTGCATCAATCTTAACACCATGAAACCCGTGTGGCACTACGACAACCACGACGACATCGACGGCTCTATAGTGCTTGAGGTGGAGAATGGGGTGCCTTATCTCTATTGCGGATGCGAGGTGGACTTGCAAGCTGGTGCCGAGGCGAAGACTCACTTTGTGAAACTCAATGGCATGAACGGAGAACGGCTGTGGGAGTGGTCGGCACCCAGCCGCCGCAGCTATCAAGGCGAGAAGAACCACTTTGATGGCGGTCTTTACTGCACTCCACTGCTTGGCGACGGCAACTGCAAGGACATGATTTTTGCCTCGTTCAACCAGCTCGATGGCAAGGGCTACTCAGAGTTTCTGGCGTTTGACAAGAATACAGGCAAGGAACTTTACCGCAAGCCGCTCAGCTTCTATGCATGGTCCTCGCCAGTAGGGTTCTACAACGAAAAGAATGAACTGTTTGTGGTGATAGGTAACTCCAGCGGACACCTCTATATGTTCAGCGGCAAGACTGGCGACCTGCTCTTCGACCAAGTCCTCTCCAGCAACTTCGAGTCCTCGCCGGTAGTGATAGGCAACACCTTAGTAGTGGGCAGCCGCGACGGCGGCATCTACCGCTTCCACCTGGAATGATTATTTAAAGCAATCCCCATTGCGGAAAACATTAAAAAACCTACGGAGTTGAGGAGCCAAAAGGATTGAAAGATTATTAACTCCATCACTCCCAGACTCGGTAGAGAAAACGAGAGGACAAGAAATTCCCATGAGGTATTCATAAAATACGCACCACTTTATAATCTCAAAAAGTTGCCACTTCGTGGTCAAAAAGCCTGCTGCCGCAGGATGTTTTTAAGGTGGGTTCTATAAATTAATAAAATG
>CALAVD010000164.1 GCA_937892085.1 uncultured Prevotellaceae bacterium | reverse complement strand
AAATTCGTTGAAATTAGTTTAATTCGTGTGCTTTTATTTTTTAAAGTGGACTCAACAAATATTAATCGTATTTAATCGTTTGACAAAAAACCGAGACGATTGTCTTAAACCAACTATTCCAGGACTTTGAAGTGGATGCCGCCGCGCTTGCCGCACACGTAGCCTGTGGGTTTGCGGCCCATCATGATGAGGTTGTGGATGTAGAGCTGCTCGCCCTCGATGATGACGCCGCAGTTGAAGGTGTTGCCAGGCTGCAGGCGGGTGCGCTCGGAGCGCTCCACCACGAACTGCTCGTTGCCCAGGTAGCGAATCACGCACTCCCTGCCAGGTTGCCATGTGAGCAGCACGCGGTCGTTAACCGCCAGGTCGTGGGCTGGCCGCAGCAGCACACCAGCCACTGGGTCGCTCGCCGGCTCGTCGTTGATTACGTCGTGAGCATCTACAAAATGCTCAAAGTTGTGGTAACCCAGATAGCGCGCCAGCACGTCGAGCGTGTGCTGCCGCGGCGTCATTGGCGCATCCACGTAGCCCCAGCACCGCTTGAGTGTGGTCACGCTCACGCTATCCCCCACCTTGCCGAGCTTCTTGCTCAGCCACTCAAAGTCGCGAGGCGCGTCCATCGCCCGCTTGCTCGCCTTCTCAACGCGCTCGCGCAGCAAGTTGAGCATCTCACCGTCTTTCAGTCTGTCGTCTTTCATGCCACAAAAGTAACAAAAATCCCCCTTCTAACAAAGAAAAACACCCTCTTTACAACCTAAAATTACTAAAAAATCATAATGGACTAAAATGGACGACGAATGGACTAAAATGGACTTAAAATTTTGACTATCAACCTATTGCTTGTTTCAAAAATCCACACTAAATTTGCAAGCGAAGAAATGAACAAAATCAGCAAAATATTGCTCAGAGTTTCAACAAGTCAATATAACCAACTGAAACACAACGTATTACCCCCCCCATTTGCGGTAATACAATCTAATTACGCACCCACACCACCTTTCCACCCAAAGCACAGCCCACCCCGGCGGCCTGTGCCAATAACCTATTGTCACCATATTACAGACAACAGGTAATAGTAACTCACAGCAACATTTACACCTTTTAATATATATAGGACCAAGCCGAAAATCCTGAAAAGAGTAGGCTATAACAATTTTATTAATTAACTTAACAAACAAGATTATGAAAATGCTTAAAAATTTCTTTGCTGCAAGCTTTATCCTGGCGTGCTTTTGCCTTTTCACCATTAGTTGTAGTGGAGGCGATGGGTCAACTGCAGATAGTAGTAGTGGAGGCGATGATGGGTTAACTGCAGAGACAAAAATTAACGGACCATTAGGCACATTCTTCGAAGTTGTAGACAAAAACTATAAGATAATGGGAGATGAGTCTACACCAATAATCAGTGTTCAAATTAAGAGGATTTCGGAAGGTGGGCCAAAAGGCTTTTCTTGGAGTTCAAAATCAAAACCAGGATTTAAACTTGAAGTATTTGATTCTGATGATGATTTAATTTGTTCGGATAAAACTGATGTCGTTTATGAAGAAGATCAACTTAAAGCTATTTTTGATCTTGGCGTTGGGGAGACTGCTACTTTGTCGTTCAAATTCTTTTTAGGTAAAGAGAATTTAAAGAATTTGAGAAAAGCCCACAAACTGAAAATTTCTAGTGTTTGGGACGCAGATAAAGAAGACAATAGTTCTATTAGTGAAGATGTTGAACTCGGTGATCAACAAGATGCTGCTTCTGAATCTAGTTTCGATGTTTCAAAGGTTTTGCTGCCATCTCAACTTAAAGGAAAAGTAGAAGTAGTAAGTGCAGAAAAAAGTGTTGGCAGTTATGGATATCCAACTATGGACATCACCTTCAAACTTCTTAGTAAAGTCAACACATCTTCAATGTGCAGCCAATATGGTCAAATGTGGATTGTAGGTGTTGGCCAGACAGAAAGTGGTGTTGACGTGAAAGAACTTCTTCCAAATTATCGGGAATGGAGATCGGGAGATTCGGATGGAAACGAATTTAAATCTTTCTTGGAAGGAGATCCCGGTGAAACAATTACTCTTGAGTTTACAGGAGATAATGAGTCCAGTGATGACGTGGAAAAAGATTTAGAGAAGGTAAAAAAATTCAAACTCAAAATCACAAAATAAGATCATAAAAGGCCAAAATTATGTTCAAATTGAGCCTTAATTGTAATAATGACTTTATTAAGGCTCTTTTGATTTTTCAACAAAGGCTTTTACTACGAATTTTCAGCGAGCAGTTTGTCAGGAAAGGGCAATGGCATCTTCCCTGACAAACTGATTATTGATGATGAATATGTGATTTATCGCGTGTGATAGGTTACAAAGAGACGAAAATCAGGCTGAGCGCGGTGGGCAGCGTGTCGGTGCGGCAGCACCTGCTGTTTGCCGACATCATAATTGAGTCGAAAGGGGGCAATGCGATTGTGGCTCGAGGTTTCAGCCGCAGTGACGCCCGCGAGATTGCTGATCTCCTCGAGGAATAAAGACATATAGAACTCGCTGTGGATAGCCCCTCGGGGGCAGGAGGCGGGCTGGCAACGTTCTAATCCTGTAGCAGAAAGGTCTTGCGTTGCTTTCTAATTAATTTTCTTGAATATTTCAGCGTCAGTTGATATATTTACAAAAGACGAGAAACCGCCGAAACGCTCGCAAGTGAGTAGGCACTGACTTATAAAACAAACAATTATGAACGCTAAAAAGTACATAGACCGGTTTATGGCGCTCGAAGAGGCCGCCAAAAATGAAATTATTGAGTTGTTGAAAAACAATCCAAAAGGACGCTTCATCCAGCCTAATCAACATCACGGTGAAGATGAATTATTTGCTACCGAGGGAGTGTGGGCATTGACTGGTGACGAGGATGCCATTATGATAAGCGCCGTTGGACTGTTTGATGACGATGAACTGAGATTCAGGGCATCACTTTTAGATGATGATTACAACGATTACGAGTGGTTCACACTCGATGAGTTTACCCATCCTTATTGTGAACTTTACGAATTTGTAGTCAATAACCTTGACATTGCCGACCGGGAACCATTTGAATTTCCCGACGAAGAGGAATAACCCCTATTGATAGTGTCCACAAATATTATTAACCGAGCTACAACGGTAGCGGTGTGTGTTGGGTTAGGTTTCAATACAGTGGAATAATGAAGATTATCAGAAAGAGTTTAAAAGGAAATTGAAATATGAATCATAATATTCTACTATTCTACTATTCTACTATTCTACT
>CALAVD010000163.1 GCA_937892085.1 uncultured Prevotellaceae bacterium | reverse complement strand
ACTATGCCAATGAGTCCTACCCAGCCGCCCACCTTGAGGCTTCGCAAGGCATGGTCACGGTTGCGCTTTTTCAAGAGCAGCCATCCGCACACGCCCACCACAAAGGCTCCACCAAGTGTCCAAGCGCTGGTCACGGTGTGGAACACCTTTGCCATAGCCATGGGCGAGAGTGCCACTTCCCAGAAGTTTGTCATCTCGTTGCGCATGGTCTCGGGGTTGAAAGTGCAGCCGGCAGGATATTGCATCCATGCGTTGGCGACAAGAATCCACAGTGCCGAGATGCTGGCGCCAAGGGCAGTGAGCCATGTTGAGGCAAGGTGGAACTTGGGCGAAACCTTCTTCCATCCGAAGAACATCACGGCGATGAACGTAGATTCCATGAAGAAGGCAAGGATACCCTCTATGGCGAGCGGAGCGCCAAAGATGTCGCCCACAAACCAGCTATAGTTTGACCAATTGGTACCAAACTCAAATTCGAGGATGATGCCTGTTGCCACGCCAATGGCGAAATTCACGCCAAAGATGGTCATCCAAAACTTGGTGGTGGCGAGCCATTTCTCGTCGCGAGTGCGATAATAGATGGTCTCCATCACACCGATTATTATTCCTAATCCTAATGTCAATGGCACAAACAGCCAGTGATAACAGGCTGTCAACGCAAATTGCGCCCTCGACCAATCGACTACTGTCATTAACAAATCACCCATAATAGTTAATAGTTTAGTGTTTAGTGTTTAGAGCTTAGTGTTTATAGTTTAGAGTTAATAGTTATTGGTTAGAAACACCTTTGTACTTGATCACTTTGTACTTTGCACTTTGTACTTATTTCTTTGATAGCTGCTCGCGCACATATTGCGCTTTGCCCTCGTCGGTGTCGCTCTTTGAGGAGAGGAAATTGGGGAAGAAGAGGATTTTTATTATCACAAAGAAAACAAACAGCTTGATGCCAATGATGAGCCACAACGTCTTGCCCACCGTCATCGAACGGAAGCCATCAACATAGAGGTCCACCACCCTCGCCCAAAAGCCTTTCTTTTCTTCCATATTTTCAACCAGTTAAGAATGTCGTTTGCAAATGTACAAAAAGTTACCAAAAGGTAAATTACCCTAAGGTAACTTTTTTTGAAAAAAATCGGAGATTGGGGATCGGAAATTGGAGATTAAGGCTCTCAACTATGAACTCTCCCCTCTAAGCTCTCCTCCTCTCAACTAAAACTTATTTCGACAGACGTGCTATCGTCTCAAGCAGGTGGCGGTCGATGGCTTTTTCATACTTAATGGCTTTGCTGAAAGGCACATATATCATCTGCTCGTCGTCGTCACCTATCATCACATTGCGCTGACCCTCGACAAGGGCTTCGATGGCGGTAGCACCCATGCGCGATGCCAAGATGCGGTCTTGTGCTGTGGGGGAACCACCACGCTGCAAGTGACCGAGAATGGTGACTCGCACATCATACTGTGGATATTCTTTTCTAACTCGCTCAGCAAGTTGCATTGCTCCGCCAGTAACAGGATTCTCGGCAACAAGAACTATTGATGATTTCTTAGTAGTGCGGAAGCCATGTTCAATAAGTTGTGCCAGTTGATCCTGCTCAAGAGAAATCTCGGGGACTATTGCCGCCTCGGCACCGCCGGCAATGGCACCATAGAGGGCGAGAAAGCTTGCTTCACGTCCCATCACCTCAATGAAGAAGAGTCGCTCATGGCTGTTGGCAGTGTCGCGAATGCGGTCAACGCACCACATGATGGTGTTAAGTGCAGTGTCATAGCCAATTGTGTGGTCGGTGCCATAAAGGTCGTTGTCGATGGTGCCAGGTATTCCCACTATGGGGATGTCAAATTCGCTGGCAAACTGCTTAGCACCTGTGAGAGTGCCGTCGCCACCAATAACTACCAGAGCATCAATGCCATGCTTGCATATGTTGTCATAGGCCTTTTTGCGACCCTCTGGGGTTGTAAATTCTTTGCAGCGTGCTGTGCGCAGGATAGTTCCTCCACGATGAATGATATTCGACACATCCTCGGCATGGAAATCAACAATCTCATTCTCTACAAGACCGCGATAGCCGCGGTATATACCTTTCACGTTAAATTCATGGGAAATTGCGGCGCGTGTCACTGCACGAATAGCGGCATTCATGCCGGGGGAATCTCCTCCCGAAGTCAACACGCCGATAGTCTTAATTTTTGCCATAATTTTTATAATGCATAATTCATAATGCACAATGTATAATAGAGAATGCAAAGGCATTATGGAAGTTATTTAAATATAATTACATCATTATAGTGATTCACTATTTATTTGATAAGAATTAAAGATTACGGACAATTCAACTATTCCACTACTCTACTTCTTATACTATTTATAAAAAATGTGCATTTTGCATTGAGCATTATGCATTTCGGAGTTAAGCATTAGCAAAGTAAATTGAGCAAGTGCCCAGTGTCATGCGCTTCACCATGCAGTTGTTGAATCCTGCCTCGCGCATGATGGCGAGCATGTCGTCGCCCTGTGGCACGGCGGCTATGCTCTGAGGCAGGTAGCGGTAGGCACTGCGGTCGTGCGACTTCAAAGCACCAAACCACGGGATGATGTGCAACGTGTAAATGTCGTAGAACCACCGCACCACACGGTTGCGCGGCGTGGAGAGCTCTATCACGCACAGCACTCCACCGGGTTTCAGCACTCGGCACATCTGCCGGTAGCCTTGCAGCAAGTGCTCAAAGTTGCGCACACCAAACGCCACCGTCACCGCATCAAACTCACCATCGCCAAATGGCAACTCTAAGCAGTCGCCCTGCTGCACGGTAATGGCATCGCCAAGGCCACGCTTTGCAATCTTCTGGCGTGCCACGTCGAGCATACCCTGCGAGAGGTCGATGCCCACCACAGCATCGGGTTTTATATCGTCATAGAGTCCAATAGCAAAGTCGCCAGTGCCAGTAGCCACGTCGAGGATGCGACGGGGCTTGCTGCGCCCCACCATCTTCACCGCCACGCGCCGCCACCAGCGGTCGATGCCCAGTGTCATGGCGCGGTTCATGAAGTCGTAGGCTGGCGCAATGCTGTCAAACATCTCCTCCACCTGCCGGGCCTTCCCGCCCTCACTGCTATATGGTTTTATCTCCTCAACCTTCATTCTTCATTCAGCATTGATTGGAGTGCGTCGTGACGCTCGTAGGCTTCGACGATGCGTTGCACGAGCTGGTGGCGCACGATGTCTTTCTTCGTGAGCTCAATGAAGCCGATGCCTTTCACGTC
>CALAVD010000162.1 GCA_937892085.1 uncultured Prevotellaceae bacterium | reverse complement strand
GAGAACCGTCAGCCTTACGGTTATACTGCATGAACACGAGGTTCCATATCTCGATTACTTGAGGATTATCTTTGTTGACAAGCTCGGCTCCTGGCACAGCGGCTTTCTCTTCATCGCTTCGCAAGTCGATGTGGAGTTCGGAGCAGGGGCCGCAAGGACCGGTGTCACCCATTTCCCAGAAGTTGTCGTGGCGGTTGCCGTTGATGATGTGGTCTTTGGGAAGATGCTGCTCCCAGTAGCTGGCAGCCTCATTGTCACGCTCCAATCCTTCGCTTGGAGAGCCTTCAAACACGGTGGCATACATCATGCCCGGGTCGAGCTTGAGGACATCCACTAAGTATTCCCAGCAAAAGTCTATTGCCTCTTTCTTGAAATAGTCTCCAAACGACCAGTTGCCCAGCATCTCAAACATGGTGTGGTGGTAGGTGTCGTGGCCCACTTCTTCGAGGTCGTTGTGCTTGCCGCTCACGCGGAGGCACTTCTGCGAGTCGGCTACACGTCGCCACTGTGCTTCTTTGTTGCCTAAGATGATGTCTTTAAACTGGTTCATGCCCGCATTGGTGAACATGAGCGTTGGGTCATCTTTTATCACCATTGGGGCCGAAGGCACAATGTGGTGGTTGTGTTGTTCAAAATACTTCTTGAAAGACTCTCTGATTTCTTTAGCTGTCAACATATTATTTTAAGTGGTTTTTATTAATTTACCTATTATTTTTCTTGCACAAGTGACAAAAAGTTGTTACTTTAGCACAAAATTTAGTGCAAGCCGAGAGAAATACAAAATAGACTTGTCTGTTTTTATTTCCGAGGCGCAGCCTAAATTATCCAAATTTCGGGCAAAGTTAGTAATTTTACTCGTATTTTCTACATTATAATAGTCAAAAAAACTGAAATAAGATACTTAATTATGGAAGATAAGCTGAGCAAGAAGTTCTACAAAATAGGAGATGTAGCAGAAATACTGAATATTCCAACCTCAACATTACGCTTTTGGGAGAAAGAGTTTACCGTGATCAAGCCAAAGCGTAACGCTAAGAATATAAGAGTATATACACTTAAGGACATAGAGACGATAAAGATGATTTATTATCTTGTGAAAGAGAAAGGTCTCAAGCTCGATGCTGCACAAAACATGATAAAACGCAACCGCGATGGCATCTCAAAGCAGTTTGAAGTGGTGGAGCGTCTCAAGCAAGTGCGAGAACAGCTCTTGCTGCTTGATAGAGCCCTATTATCAACACAAATCCGCCGTTAG
>CALAVD010000161.1 GCA_937892085.1 uncultured Prevotellaceae bacterium | reverse complement strand
CCGAGATCTACACTCTTTCCCTACACGACGCTCTTCCGATCTATATTTTGAGGTCGCCAATGGCGGCACCATCTTCCTCGACGAGGTCGCCGACCTCACCCTCGACGCACAAGCCAGGCTGCTGCGTGTGCTCGAGTCGGGAGAATACCTGCGCGTGGGCTCCTCGGAGGTGCGCAAGACCAACGTGCGCGTGGTGGCTGCCACCAACAAAGACCTGTTGCAGATGGTAAAAGCGGGGGAGTTCCGCGAAGACCTCTTTTACCGCATCGCCGCAATTCGCATCGAAGTGCCACCACTGCGCGAGCGCGGCGAGGACATCAAAATGCTCGCCACCAAGTTCAGCTACGACTACAGCGAGCAGCACCACCGCCCGCCGCTGATGTTCGACGAGAGCGCCTATCGTGAGCTAATGTCGTTCAGCTGGAGCGGTAACGTGCGTGAATTGCAGAGCCTCATCAGGGAGATGTCGTCGTTTGAGAGTGGCATCGTCACTGGCAGCGTGGTGAAGAAATACCTCAGCCAGAAGAACCACAGCGGCAACCTGCCTGTAGTCTATGACAAGGCACAGCACGACTACACCCAGGAGCGTGAGATGATTTTCAAGCTCATCATGCAGATGCAGAGCGAGTTACAAGAACTCAAAGAAGCGATGGCAAATGCCAATATCGCCGCCAAGCAGCAAGGCAACAAGCTGCACCTGAGCTCCAACATCAACGACTTGCAGCGACAGGGCACGCAAATCACAGCCATGGTTCACCAGAGCGACGACGACAGCATGGTGTGGCACAATGCCCCCACCGATTATGAGATTGACAGTGCGCCACGCGGCCACGGCCAGCAGACTCGGCACAGCTTCAGCGACATCAAGGCTACCGCCATCGATGTGGAAGAAGACAAGATAAAAACCCTCGAGGACACCGAGAGAGAAGTGATTATCAACGCCATAGAGCGCAACCACGGACGACGCCGCCAGACCGCCGAGGAGTTGGGCATCAGCGAGCGCACCCTTTATCGCAAGATTAAAGAATATGGTCTCGAATACCGCAACAACCGCAAGTAACACCATGCGCAGCACTATCAAGATAATAATCGCTCTGCTGATTGCGGTGTTAGCCCAATCGTGCATCAGCTACAAGTTCAACGGGGCGGCACTCGACTACAACAGGTACAAGACCGTGTCGTTTGGAAACATCCCCATTCGTGCCGCACTCGTTTATCCGCCACTGCAACAGCTGTTTCAAAACAAGTTGCAGGACATGGTCACACAGCAAACTCGCCTCATGCAGGTTGATAGTCCCAACAGCGACCTGCGCTTTGAGGGCGAAATCACCAACTACAGCCTCTCGCCGCAGGCAGTGGGCGAGAACGCTTATGCCACACGCACCCGACTCACCATCAGTGTGAGAATCAAGTATATCGACAATATCAACGACGCGCTCAGCAACGAAGTCACCGTCTCGGCCTATCGCGACTTCGACAGTAACCAGCTCCTCATCGACGTGCAAGACCAGCTTTGCGAGGAAATCAGCGCCGAGCTCGTAGATCTCATCTTCAACCAAACCGTGGGAAACTGGTAATTACTCAATGCACAATGCACAATGCACAATGCTCAATGCTCAATGCTCAATGCACAATGCACAATGCTCAATGCTCAATGCTCAATGCTCAATGTACAATGCACAATGCTCAATGCACAATGCTCAATGCA
>CALAVD010000160.1 GCA_937892085.1 uncultured Prevotellaceae bacterium | reverse complement strand
ACTCCATGTCCTGCACTGTGCCCTTGGCGCGATAGACCATGGCGATGCCGTCGCCAGTGGCGATGAGGGGGTTAGTGGTGGTGTGATACACTGCGCCACAGCCGCCGGTAGCCATTAGAGTGACGCGCGAGAGGAAGGTATCTACCTTACCAGTCTCTTGGTTGAGGACATAGGCTCCGTAGCACTGTATGTCGGGGGTGCGGCGGGTCACAATCTTGCCCAAGTGATGCTGGGTGAGAATCTCGACGGCGAAGTGGTTGTCGAAGATGTCGATGTTATCGTGAGCCTTCACCGCCTCGATGAGCGACTCCTGAATCTCATGGCCGGTGTTGTCGGCATGATGGAGGATGCGAAACTCGCTGTGCCCTCCCTCGCGGTGCAGGTCGAAGTCGCCCTTCTCATTCTTGTCGAAATCTACACCCCAATTTATCAGGGCTTTAATTTGTTCTGGAGCTTGTGTCACCACCTGCTCCACGGCCTTGGGATCGCTGAGCCAGTCGCCAGCTACCATAGTGTCGTGGATGTGCTTCTCAAAGTTATCGACTTCGAGATTTGTGACGCTTGCCACGCCACCCTGGGCAAGGTCGGTGTTGGCCTCGTCGAGCGTGCTCTTGCACACGAGAGCCACCTTGCCGGTCCCGGCAACCTTCAGAGCGAAGCTCATTCCTGCCACGCCCGAGCCTATAATAAGATAGTCATATTTGTAAACCATAATGTGTAGTTGTTAGTTATCAGTTGTAAAAGTTATTAGTTTATAGTTGTTAGCTTTCAGTTGGCCTGGTTCACTGTTTTCCAAAGGCGTTTTTCACGCGTTCTTCAATCGCCGGGTCAACGGGGCGCTCCTCTTCGTCATTTTTGTTACGAGGACCTTCACCGGGACCGTAGATGTCGTCATACACCCTATCGCGAATGTAGCGTGTGCTGTCGTAGCTGCCATCGGCGGAGTTTTGTGGGGTGATAGTGTCATAGCCCAGCGACGTGGAGTCGCGATCCTGGTCTTCGCCAGTGTTAATGGTGCCTTCACAGGCGAAATAGCGACGGTCGAGGTCATAGTCGGCAACAAATTGCTTGCGAAGGTAGGCAAGGTCGCGCTTTGCCAGCACCCTGCGCAAGAAAGCTCCCACAATGGGCAATGCGGCTCTACCTCCTTGACCATTAGCAGTCTTGAAGTGTATTTGGCGGTAACTGCCGCCCACCCAGGCGCCACACACTAAATTGGGGGTGGTAGCCACAAACCAGGCGTCGGTGAAGTTGTCTGAAGTGCCTGTCTTTCCACCTATTCCCACATTGCTCACATAGTTGTTGATAGCCACTCCAGTGCCGCCAGCATCACGGCACACCGCCTCAAGCAACTTGCGCATACAATAGGCCTGGTTATGCGACAACGCCCTATCGGGGTCATCGAAGGCTTTGCTGTTGTAGATTTCTTCCTTCTCGCCTTTCTTGTTGGTGCGATATATTTTTGTCACTAACACTGGTTTCTTGGGCTGACCGTCGTTGATGACTGTGCCGTAGGCGCTCACTAACTCCATGAGGTTCACATCGCTGGAGCCAAGGAACATCGATGGCGTTCTTGCTAAGTTTGACTTCACACCCATCTCAAACGCGGTGCCGGCGACATTGTTCACTCCCACATCGTTGCCCACTTTCACGGCAACGATGTTGTTGCTACGGGCGAACGCCGACCGCACTGTCATGTTGGCGTTGGAAAACCTGCCACTGGCGTTCTTGGGTGTCCACAGCTTTGCGATACCTGTAGCCGGGTCAATATCTACAAGAGGATTGGCAAGCGGCGCATCTACATACATGTCACACGGCTTGATGCCCATCTTCATGGCGGCACTATACACAAAGAGCTTGAACGTGCTGCCAGGCTGGTGCTGCGCCCGCACGTTGTCGTATTGCCACGTCTTGTAATCGACATCGCCCACCCATGCTTTCACCTCGCCAGTGTGCGGGTCCATAGCGATGAAGCCGCAGTGCATTTTGTGGAGCATGTATTCTACCGAATCAAGCGAACTCATCTCGGCGTAATGTCCACCATTGTAGTCGAAAAGCTTTACCCTGTGTTTCTGGTTCATATAGTAGTTCACCGAGTCGTAGTTCTCGTTAAATTTCGCCATCAGCTGTTTATAGACAGGGCTTTGCTCGGCTTTGCGAGCCACGAAATCGGGAATCACCTCGCCACGGTCGTCCACCCAGCATGGGCTGTTACCCCACTCATGGTCGAAGTTCTGCTGCACCACTTTCATCTGCTCCAGCACAGCTTTCTCGGCACACGCCTGCATGCGGGTGTCGATAGAGGTGTGTATCTCGAGACCGTCGCGATAAAAGTCGATGTCGTTCTGCTGGCACCATTGTAGCATCTCCTCGGCCACCGCTTGCCTGAAGTAAGGGCACTCCACGTTGAGGTCGGTCTCGGGAGTGTATTTTATGTTCAGGTTGAGCTTTGTGAGCTTGTCATAGTCCTTTTGCGTAAGGTGGTTGTGAGCTAAAGCGTTGTTGAGCACCACATTGCGGCGCTCCAGACAGCGCTTGGGGTTGTTAAGTGGGTTGTAATAAGAAGTGCCTTTGAGCACGCCCACGAGCATGGCGCACTGCTCGGTACTGAGCTTGTCGGGCGTGGTGTTGAAATAAGTCTTTGCTGCTGTCTTGATGCCAAAAGCTTGATTACCAAAATCTACCGTGTTGGCATACATCTCAAGGATGTTTTTCTTGTCGTAGAATATCTCAATCTCGCTGGCGAGAATCCACTCTTTAGCTTTGGTAATGAGCATTCCCACACCAGGAATTTTGCACAGCAAGCCGCCAGTGTATTCGCTGGTGCGCATTTTGAACATGTTCTTCACTAACTGCTGAGTGATTGTGGAAGCGCCACGAGCGCGGTGGTGCACCACTAAGTCTTTCAACGCGCCGCCCATACCCTTGAAGTCAATGCCGTGGTGCTCGTAGAAGCGCTCGTCTTCGGTGTCGATGAGTAGAGTGTAGAACATCGAGTCCACCTCCTCATATTTCACGGGAGTGCGGTTCTCTTTGTAGTATTTGCCTATTAGCTTGCCATCGGCGCTATAGATATAGGACGCGTTGTAAGGACGTGGCGACATAATCTCGCCCAGCGATGGCGACTTGCCAAAGAGCCACAGGAAGTTGATGTTGATGGCAACCACCGTCAGCACCAGCGTGACAAACAGCGTACACAGAGCCAATAAGCCCTTCACATACCACGGCTTGCCGTTATAGAGCCCTTTGTACCAAGCATTAAACCGCTTGTAGTACCTGACAACGCCTTTGAAGAAGGCCACTATCTTGCTGAAAAAAGCACCCATTGCAGTGTTATATTATATAATATAACTGCAAAATTACTAAATTACTCAATAATATAGCACAAATCACCCTTAAAAAACCAAAATCACCATAAAAACCAGCAGAAAACCAGCGAGCACAGCGAGCGGAAAACTATCGAAGCGGCAAAAACCGCTTAATGTAGCTCGTCTTGAATGCCCAGCAGGTGTTCTGCTCCATCTGGCGAGACAGTGGCGCAAGGTTTCGTGTGTCAACATCGCTGCGGCCCATAGTTATCATGCCATAGACTTTACCGTCACTGTCAAAAGCTGGACAGCCGCTACAGCCGTGGGTGATGTGGCTTGCGGTAGCGAGACGAAAGTAACCGTCTAAGTCGGGGTCTTTGATAACAAGTCCTTGCGTTGCCACCTGCTTTGGAGCTACCCCTCGCATCTGCCAGCACAGAACCTCGAGAGAGTCGTTAGGCTCAGCGTCGCTCTCGGCGAGCGAGAGCGGACTTTTGAGCCCTGGTATAGGGTAAAAAGCCACGTCATAGCCAGTGTGGTCATCGGTGGGCAGTTGTTGAGGTATCCACTTATCGAATTGTAAGGGATGGTAATCGCTGCCGTTACGCACATAGCAGGCGACAGGATATGTGAGCACATGACCCGCAGTAACCAGATAGTCGTCGATGCAAAAGGCTGTGCCGGCAAACGACCGCTCGTTGCCCATCTGCCTGAAAATGGGCATAACGTATGGTGAGTAGTTTATGCTTTGCATAAAAGTTTAGTGTTTGGAGTTTTATGAGTTTTTTAGGTGTTTCACTCTCTCTTACTCTTCACAATTTTAGACAATAAAGCAAATTCTATGCCAATGAAACTATGAACTGTGAACTATAAACTGTGAACTATC
Source organism: uncultured Prevotellaceae bacterium (assembly GCA_937892085.1). Lineage (GTDB taxonomy): Bacteria > Bacteroidota > Bacteroidia > Bacteroidales > Muribaculaceae > Sodaliphilus. The sequence continues at coordinate 4,983 of CALAVD010000160.1, read as the reverse complement.
AACTATGACCTGTTCGCAGGCGGCGACGCATAATTGTGCTGGTCACCAGCGAGGTCACGAAACCGATAGCGGCAACGAGCAGCAGAACCACCAGCATGTCGGCCCATACCACTTTCACTGGATAAGCGTTGACAATGACCTGGGTGGGGTCGGCACCAATCTTGAGCCACCCGAAGGTCTGCTGACCCAGGCACAGCAGCAAGCCCAGCACTATTCCCAGCAGTGCTCCGAGCATGGTGATGAGCCATCCCTCGGCGACAAAGATGCGCGTAATCTGCTTGCCGGTAGCACCCAAGTTTTGGAAGGTGCGTATGCTCTCATCCTTCTCGATGATGAGTAGCGACAAGGTGCTGATTATGTTGAACGTAGCGATAATCATGATAAACGTGAGCAACAAAAATGTCACCCATTTCTCCACATTCACCATGCGGAACGACTCCGACTGCTGCTTGAGGCGGTCTTTCACCTCAAAATTCGGCCCGAGAGCCTGCTCAAGACGCTTGATGACATCTTTCTCCTTAACGCCGCCCTTGAGCTTCAGCTCTATTTGTGTGGCCTCGGTATCGTAGTCGAAGAGCTCACGCGCCTTGTCGATGGGCACGAAGATAAGGTCCTGGTCATAAGAGTCTTGCTGCACCTGGAACACACCTTTCACAAACAGTGAATCGCTGGTGAAAGCATCAACAGGATTGGCAACATTCACCTGCCCTTCACGGCGGGGTGCGTAGAGATGGAGCAAGCGCAAACTATTGGCCTGAAGCCTCAGGTTCACGGCAGGTCCCACACCCACCACAGCATAGCTGTTGCCCACTTCATCTTCAAGGGCAAACGAGCCATCGACTATCACGCTGTCGATAGAGTTAATCTCGTTATAATTGGCTGGAACACCTTTCAGGCGCAACGGCATCTGATAATCGACGAAGATGGCAAGGGCTTGATCCTCAATCACCGGCATCGCCTTGTCAACACCTTCAACCTGTGAAATAACAGCAACTGCGCTGTCGGCGTTGCTTATTGTCTTGCCCTCGGCAGGGCATACTGCAATTTGCGGGTCAAGTTTTGCCAACTTGCCCTGTATCACATCTGAGAAGCCATTGAACACGCTGAGCACACACACCAGCGCCGCAGTGGTTACCACCACTCCGCATATCGAGATGATGCTGATGATGTTAACAGCATTATGCGCCTTTTTCGACTTCAAGTAGCGCAACGCTATTTTTAATGACAGAGCCAAGGTTTTTTAGTAAACAAGTAAACGAGTAAACAAGTTAACAAGCCAATAGTAGCAAATTTGAGGAGAAGGCAAAACCAGCGAAGCGTCTTACTTCTTCAGCAACTCATCGATGTGCTCGATGTAGTCGAGCGAGTCGTCGATATAGAACACCAGCTCGGGAGTCTTGCGCAACTGGTTGCGCACGCGCTGCGCTAATGCGTAGCGGATGGTCTTCTCGTTGCGGTTGGCAGTGTCGATGATTTCCTGCCCGCGCTCGCTGGGGAACACGCTCAGGTGTACACGCGCGATGCTCAGGTCGGGCGACACGCGCACATTGCTCACACTCACTATCACACCACGCATCTTGGCAGTGTCCTCGCGGAAAATCTCACTCAGGTCCTTCTGTATCTGTCGTTGTATTTTCTGTATTCTTGTTGATTCCATAAATTATGCTTTTATTATATGCAAAGGTAATACATTTCCATGAAATGTGTACCAAAGTGGCGCACATTTCCACAAAAAAAGTGTATGGGTTATGATATTATTCCACCACCTTAGGCTCCTTTTCTTGCAGTTTGAAGGTGACGGGCAGCGTGTACCACACCCTCACTGGTTCATCCTTTGCGTTGCGGGCAGGGTTAAAATCGGGCAGTAGTTTGATTACTCTAACTGCCTCACGGTCTAAGTCGTCATTAACCGAGCGTGCCACTCTTACCCCACCCACCTTGCCAGTCTTTTCAATAAAGTGAAGAAAAAAGAACTGTCCACTTTTCTTCACTTTTTATATAAAATTGTTAGCCCGTCGCGCAGGGGCAGGATTACGGTCTCTACTCTTGGGTCGCGAGCTACGAGGTCGTTGAAGTCGAGGATGCCTTGCGTCTGGTCGTCCATTTTTTTGCCGTGGAGGTCGGTGACTTTGCCGTCCCACAGGGTGTTGTCGGCGATTATGAAGCCGCCAGGCTTCACGTGGTCGATGACGAGGTTGAAATAATCGACATACTGCCGCTTGTTGGCATCGATAAATACTAAGTCGAACTCGCCGCCGAGCTGTGGTACTATCTCGTTGCAGTCGCCAATGTGCAGCTTTATCCTTTCGCCTACAGGCGATTGCTCAAAGTGGCGGCGCAGAAAGTCCTCCAACTCATCCTCTATCTCGATGCTGTGAATTATGGCATCATCATCGAGCAGCCCCTCGGCAAGGCATTGCGCCGAGTAACCCGAGTAGGTGCCAAGCTCAAGCACCCGCTTGGGGCGTATCATGCGCACGAGCATCTTCAACATTCTGCCCTGCAGATGCCCCGAACACATGCGCGAGTAGAGCAACTCGATGTGAGTGTCGCGGTCGAGCTGATGCAGATGCTCAGGCTCGGCATCGATGTGGGCAAGTATGTAATCTTCAAGTTCTTGTATCATAGAGCTAACAAGCTTACGAGTAAACAAGCAAACAAGGCAACGGTAGCAAACAGGTAAACGAGAAACAAGCAAACGAGGCAATAGTTGTGATTGCCACTTGGCTTGTCAGCTTGTCCCTTGTCGGCTTATTTGCTGGCGCAAAATTACCACAAAGTCACCGAAAGAGCAAGTGTTAGTTGATTTTTCGTGATTTTTTTGCGTTTATGCGGTAAAACACCTACTTTTGTGAATTGTATAACACAAAAAAACAAGATAACATGAAAATCTCAAAAGCAATTATTATGGCATTGGCAACTATATTTATTGTGGGAGCCACTAACACAGCGTGCAATCAAACCACAAAAGAAAAAGATTCTGAGTCACAACTGTCAAGCAAAGTTGATGAGAATACCAATCTTGAGGCGGCTTGCAAAGGAGACATCGACCACAGCACTTGGAATCCTGACGCTACAACAAGCGTGGAGTTTAATGCCTTTCCCAAAAATATTGACGAGTGGAAACAGATGCAAGAAGCGCTTGGCAATGAGCCTCAAGGCGCTGCTGCATTGCAAGTGATGGCGTTTGAGCTCTACCGCAACAACCGCACCGACGGAGAAGAGGCACTGCGAATGAACAATACCCAGACCAACTACAACAGCACCGTAGAGCGTCTGCGCGAAATTATGGGCAAAGACCAGTTTTATGCCCGCCCCTATATAGCATGGACGATGCTCGACGGCGCCACACCCGAGAACGGTTATACCGTGGAGCCACCCTACTCCATCAAAATGAAGGTTGACCCAAACAAGAAGTATCAGGAGAGCCAGATGCTGCACGGCACCGTCATCTATCTGCTCATCGACAGCAAGGGTTGGGACACCAACTGGCGCGGCGTGGAGGTAGTAAAGCCCGAGGGCAGCAAATACTTCGTGGTAAGCAACTGCCCAGCCATGTACACACAGTGCAAAGAGGCAAAAGCAAGCAAATAACCCTCACATAAAAAATTACAATGGCGGCGACCTGTGGTGCTATAATTGCTGTGACAATTTTTAAACAACGGGGACAATCGCTTTACACAAGAAAGAAAAAAACTAAAAACTGGCAACTAAAAAATAATAACTAAAACTAATTTTGTGTATCTTTGCACTTCAAATGAATATTAACACATAAAAATATTACAGAAATGGCAAACGAAAACAAGAAACAAAACCAGATTCAAATTGAAGTTCCTAACGATGAGATGCAGGGCCGCTATGCTAACCTGGCAGTTATCTCTCACTCTCCCAACGACTTTGTGATGGACATGATATTTGTGGCACCTAACACGCCCAAGGCTCGCGTGCAGAGCCGCATCATCATGACTCCAGAGAACGCCAAGCAGCTGCTCTTCGCGTTGAAGGAGAACGTGGACAAGTATGAGGCACACTTCGGCGAAATCAAGCCCCGCCAAGTGAACAACCCCAACAATACCATCATGGACTTCCCCCTGCCAAAAGGACAAGCCTAATCAATGCATAATGCATAATGCGTAATATTCTAGAGAATCTAAAAATTCTAGAACCACTAAGCATAACAAGCGACGATGACTCATCAACTATTTATATACAACACCCTCACCCGGCGCAAGGAGCTATTTAAACCTTTGCAGGAGCCGCATGTGGGGATGTATGTGTGCGGACCCACTGTCTATGGCGACCCGCACCTGGGGCACGCCCGCCCGTCTATCACCTTCGACGTGCTGTTCCGCTACCTCAAGCACCTGGGCTACAAGGTCCGCTATGTGCGCAACATCACCGATGTGGGGCACCTTGAGCATGATGCCGACGAAGGCGAGGACAAGATTGCAAAGAAAGCACGCCTCGAGCAACTCGAGCCAATGGAGATTGCGCAGTTCTACACTAACCGCTACCATGCTGCCATGCAGGCGCTGAACGTGCTGCCACCCAGCATTGAGCCGCACGCCACCGGCCACATCATCGAGCAGGAGCAGTTAGTGCAGGAAATCCTCGACAACGGCTATGCCTACGAGAGCAACGGCAGCGTGTATTTCGACGTGGAGAAATATAACAAAGACCATAAATATGGCCGTCTCAGCGGTCGAAACCTCGAAGACGTGATTAACAACAGCCGCACCCTCGAGGGCGTTGACGAGAAGCGCAATCAGGCCGACTTCGCCCTGTGGAAGAAGGCTCAGCCCGAACACATCATGCGATGGCCATCGCCATGGAGCGACGGCTTCCCCGGCTGGCACTGCGAGTGTACCGCAATGGGCCGCAAATACTTAGGAGCCCACTTCGACATCCACGGTGGCGGCATGGACCTCGTGTTCCCACACCATGAGTGCGAGATAGCACAGGCACAGGCCTCAATGGGTCATC
>CALAVD010000159.1 GCA_937892085.1 uncultured Prevotellaceae bacterium | reverse complement strand
CACAAAAAAACTTGAAATTCAAGAGAATGTCATTTTTCACGGGCATTGCATCGCGCTCAAAAACGAAGATGAATTTACGCAGGCGTCCGAGCGTTTCTCAAATGCCGAAAGCATCCGCAGCAGGGCAACCGCAACGGCAGAACACAAGGTGCACTAATGGCTGAAATTCAATCGCTCACTTCTCAGTCATTGTATTTTGCGGCAACTCAAGCCTCAGCTCAACAGCTTGCTCAGCAGGCAAAAACCGAAAAAAAACAAAAGTCAGCGTTTGCCACATCGCTGAGCCTAAAGCAGGAAAGCGCGCACCTTATTTCCGAAGGACTTCCGCCGGAACTTGCGGGCATGACCGACGAAGAAGCGATTGTGTTCCTCAAAGATGCGGTCGACGTCGCGGGCGATGAGCTTCAAGCTCAGCAAACGCTCGAAGCGATGGAAACGTACCGCAAAAAAGTCGGGCAATTTATGAAATTTGTCGTGCGCAACAATTTTGAATTCATACGAAAAAAGCGCTTCGGCAGAAACAGAAAGGGAAAGCCTGTTGACCCCTACTGTCAGATTCAAATCATCGACAAAAAACTGAATCAGCTCGCGTCGGAAATGCTGATTCTTCACGGAAAAAATCTGAATCTTCTGTCAAAACTTGAAGAAACCAACGGCATGATTATCGACCCCGAATATTTGCAGAAGTATGTGCATCAGCCTTTCAGCGCCGAGACGCTAAACCTCAAGGCGAGTGGCGTGCGAAATGTGGATGCCACCGTGCTCACCGAGGCGAGCTGCCTGGTGCTGCGCTACCCCAAAGCCCACATGCGCATTGTCAAGGCTTAGCTTGCGTGTATGTTGTAATTTTCTCAATTGGAGGGCACTTCTCGCTTAGTGAGGTGCCTCTCTTTGGTTTTTTGCCGCTTTTCAGTGCCCAAAGTCGAAAAAGTCGAAAAAAGTCGAAAAATGGGACAGCAATTTGCTGGTGTCAAAATTTTTATAGAAATTTGTCCCACTAAAAATGACACGCGAACGTAAAATACAGGAAGTCACCCTAATAGGCTTTTTAGGCAATGTGGTGCTGATGGTGTGCAAACTCATTGCAGGCTTAGTGGGACATAGTGCTGCGATGATTGCCGATGCTGTGCATTCGCTCTCTGATACTGTCACCGACGTGATAGTCCTTACCTTTGTGAGCGTGAGCGCTAAGCCTCAAGACAAGTCGCACGACTACGGTCACGGCAAGTTTGAGACCATTGCCACCTTCTTCATAGGGCTTGCTCTTGTGGCAGCGGCAACGGGCATTGTCATTTCGGGCATTTTGAGCTTAGTGGACTGGGTGAAGGGTGCCAATCTGGAGGCTCCTGGCAAGATGGCATTCTGGGCTGCACTGTTCTCAATAGCCGTCAAGGAGGGGCTGTATCAGTACACAGCCTATCATGGCAAGAAGCTCAATTCGCAGGCTGTGGTTGCCAACGCTTGGCATCACCGCAGCGACGCGCTCTCGTCGATAGCGGCAGCGATAGGCATTGGTGGCGCTATCCTGCTTGGCGACCGCTGGACGGTGCTCGACCCGCTGGCGTCGGTGGTTGTGGGAATAATACTGGTGAAAGTAGCGGTAGAGCTTCTTAAAACCAGCGTTAACGAACTCACCGAGTGTTCGCTGCCTCAAGACACTGAGCAAGAGATTCTGAATATCATCACTTCGTTTCCTGCCGTGAGTGAGCCCCACAGCCTGCGCACACGTCGCATAGGCACCCGCATCGCCATTGAGGTGCACATCCGCATGAATGGTGCCATGTCGCTTCTCGACTCCCATGCCATCGCCACGCAAGTGGAGCAGAAGCTGAAATCGCGCTTCGGCGATGACACCCACATCACCCTGCACGTGGAGCCGGTGAAATAGTGGAGAGTTGAGAGGTGGGAGTGGAGAGGTGAAAGTTTTTTCTAGATTTTTTAGACCTTCTAGACTTTCTGGATAATCTAGCTAACTTAACACTTAACACTTATATTTGTCTATTAAAATCGCATATTCTTCTATGTGATGCTTTGGTTTTGTCTAAAGGATTTGTGAAAAAGCGGGAAGAGTCTTAACTTTGCGCCACAAACCCCCTAAGAATTATGAGACGACACTTATTATTTTTGGTGATGCTGGCTATTGTCATGGTCGCTGCCACAAAGCCGGCATTTGGCCAAGATGACAACACCATCACAAAACCCAGCGTTTGGACGCTGCAGCAATGTATTGATTGGGCTAAGGCACAGAATATTGACATACGCCAAAAACGCCTGTCGGTGAAAGAACAGGAACTGGTTCTTGATGACGCGCGCAAATCCCGTCTGCCCGATATAGGTTTCTCAAGCAGTCAAAATGTGGGATTTCGACCGTTCCGTGAGTCAAGCGCCATAGTGAGTGGCGACCAGATTACCACATCAAGCAGCAAGTTCTCCTATAACGGAAGCTATGGTCTCAACGCGTCAATGCCTCTATATGACGGCGGCAAGATAAAGAACAACACACGTCTTGCCGAGATTGACACACAGATAGCGCAACTGCAGCTCGAGAAAAGCGAGCTCTCGATAGAGGAGAGTATTACACAGCTCTATGTGCAAATTCTATATTGCATCGAGACCATAAAACAAGACAATGAGCAAATCAAACTCTCGCAAGCGCAGGTGGACCGCGCCCACGAGGTATATAACGCGGGACTGATGAGCCATGTGCAAGTGGTGCAGCTAGAGACTCAGCTGGCAAGCGACCAATATCAGCTCGTTGCCGACGAGACACAGCTTGCCAACTACAAGCTTCAACTCAAGCAGTTGCTAGAGCTTGATGGAGACGAGACCTTAGAAATTGTGGTCCCGCTTCTTGATGAAGACGTGCTGGCGCCAGTGCCGGCTAAACTCGACGTGTATTACGCCGCTCTGATGCTGCGTCCCGAGATAAAAGCCCAGCAGCTTGCCATGGACCGCAGCGACGTGAACATAGAGCTGGCGAAGGCGAGTATGCGCCCCACCATCAACGCTAATGCCGGTATAAGCACCAGTAACATGACCTCCAACGGCAACTTCTTTGAGCAGCTCTACCGCCAGTGGAACAACAGCATAGGAGTGTCGCTTAACATTCCCCTCTACGACCACGGCAAGACAAAGAACGCTGTGGCGAGGGCGCGTATTCAGAAGGAAAGTGCCCAGCTCGACCTCACCAACAACCAGAAAGCCCTTTGGAAAACCATTGAGAATTACTGGCTTGAGGCCAACAGCGCGCAACAGCGCTACATCGCCGCAAAAGAGAAGGTGCGCTATGCGCGCGAGAGCGTGGATCTCACCAGTGAGCAGTTCCGACTAGGCATCAAGAACATCATCGAGCTGCAGAACGACCTCACCAACCTCTCACAGGCCAATCAGCAGATGCTTCAGGCAAAATATATGGAAATCCTCAACGTGGCAATGCTCAAATACTACCAAGGCGAAACCATAAACATTTAACCCGAATCGGTCATTAGGATTTATGCTAGAACAGAATATATTTTTAGCAGGTTGTGAAGATATTGTCGAAGACATAGCGGGCTATGGTGAGACAATATCTGAAACAAAATGCAAAAATAAAACTGTTATGGCATAAATAGACCTAAAAAACATCCCTTCGTCGCCTAATGACCGATTCGGTTTTTTTCAAGATTTGACAATTCAAAAGATGAAATTATCGAAGGAATTTCAGAAGTTATAAACAATGTAAACTCCTCTATTCAAGACCTTCATAGCAGTTTTGATAATTTAAAAAATCAAATAATGGATAAAAACTTTGAAGGACTATGTTTTCTTAATTTATCTGATTTTGATACACTATATGGTCATAGTCGAGATATAGAGGGATATAAATTATCACTAGAAAAATTTGATGTAGTTGTTCCAATGATAATTAACAAATTAAATATTGATGATTTATTAATAATAACAGCTGATCATGGTTGTGATCCAACATTTAAAGGCTTTAATCATACTAGAGAAAATGTACCAGTAATTATATATTCACGAAGTTTTATCGAACCAAAGCAATTAGATATACTTGATACATTAGCAGATGTAGGTGCTACAATAGTAGATAATTTTGGCTTAGAAAAACCATGGTTTGGCAAAAGTTTTAAAGATAAATTAAAATATGGAATAAAATTTAATGCAAAATTATTGATTTTTTTCGTTGCATTATCGTTTTTTTTGTTTATTTTTGCCGCTTAGAAACATTAAAAACAACACTATGAAAAAAAGTCTATTGACATTTGCTATTATGTTACTCACCTTGGCAACCCAAGCCCAATTTAGGATTCATTCAGATGGATACACCTCATTCAGAACTAATTCATTTGTATCTTGGAGTTGGGCTACTTTATCTCATGCCAACGATTCGGTACAAAAGCACTGGATTGTTTCGTTCCCTAGACGAACACCTAACCACACGTTTTTTGTGACTGGTGAAGGAAATGTGTATAAAAATGGTACATTAACCCTTGCTGACCCTGGACTTATTTCAAACGAAGGCAGAATCAATGATGCTGGTCTGTTGCTTGACAACATTACGGGTTTTTATTATACACGCAATGACGAAGGCAATAACGGAAACCGAGAAGAAAGGAAAAGGCGAATTGGCGTGTCGGCCCAAGATATTAAGGAAGTAGTGCCAGAAGCTGTTGAAGCAGATGAAAACGGTTTGCTTTATGTAAATTACGAGGCTCTAACCGTGGTCCTTATCGAGGCACTGAAAGAACAGCATCAAGAGATAGAACTACTCCGAAAAGCATTGGAGGAAAACGGGCTGATGGAACCTCAAAAATGACAAGGCCATGAAAAAGATTTCATTTCTTTTGTTTTTGACATTGGCAAGTTTGAGCATGATGGCGCAGATTGATTCTTATGACCAAAACTGGAAACCCAAACTCATTGAGGATTTTAACACACTAGGACGTTACTGGATAGACAGTTCATTCTTGACTTCCGACAGCGTATGGAAAGCCTATTCCAGCGGCTTGACACATGGCAATAACAAAATGATATACCAATTTAGCCAATGCAGTTTTAATGACACGGAAGGCTACATGGAACTTGTAGCAGAATATGACAGCACCGGCAGGATTCCAGCTCACGATTATGATTTGCCTTATACCGTTCATCATTATCCAACCTATGACGATTTACATTATTTTTCAGGAAGGATTGATCATTTCGACAAGCATGGGGCTGATAGCGCCAAGTTCAGATATGGATATTTCGAAATCCGATGCAAACTGCCTATACACCAAGGAGCCTTCCCCGCCTTTTGGCTTTGGGACGCCAATACAAATTGCAAATACTATGAAGAAATAGACATTTTCGAGTTCTCTTGGGAATTTGAGGACCCTAAAGCAACATGGCAACATAATCCTCATCCTCATGGAGCAGGAAATCCTTATTGTTTTACATCGGGCATCTATTATTGCGACACGGCAAACTATTCTGGCAACGGAACCAGTCAGGCCAGACTTTTCCCAATAATCAATGATTCACTTAACCACTGGCATACTTTCTCCTGCGAGTGGATGCCTGAACATATCCTGTGGTATTGCGATGGAAATCTTGTGGACGCATACTATAATCCCGACAGCATCCCTCATCATCCGCTGACATTAAAAGCAAATTATGGAGTTGACAAATATGCTTTGGAGGGTCACCAACATTATGGACAGCCCGAATGGATGAGTCAGGACACAATGTTCATAGACTACATCAAAGTCTATCAATTGTCATTGGATTGTGGCACTGACGAGACAATTGCTCAACAGTCAGAGCTTGACAACTTCGATTTTGCCGTAAAGAAAAGCATCGACATCACCTCAACAATAGAACCCGTGAGCATTGGAAGCAACGAAAAAAAAACATTCCGTGCCACAGATTCCTTCCAAATCACTGGCCCCTTCCAAGTGGACAGCGGAGGGGAAATGACCGTCATTATGCAAAGCTGTCCTGAATAAAATAAAGATTAAACTATAAAACAATTAATGCTATGAAAAAGTTCACTATCTTTTTGTTCGCCATGATGACCTTCATGGGGGTCAATGCCCAAGAGGGAGAAATTATTTATACGGATTTTGAGCCAGATTTGTTGAAAGTCTTTAACTACTATGACGAAGGGATTGAGGTGTTTTGGACCGATATGGATAACGACAGCGTCGATGATTTTGTATTTATGGCATTGACGGAGGACCATCATCCAACAGCTAGCATTCATATGTGTATGATTGCACCAGGTCAAAATGGTATTTGGAGAAAGGCGGGGGTTTGCAATTATGGCGATACGCTTTCTCCTCAAAATGTGAATGCTTCTGGAGCAGCTTTTTGCTTCTATTATGAGAACCCCGAAGGATTAAAATACGTTGGAACCCGATTCTTGAAAGATGATGGTGATTATTATGGTTGGGTGGAGTTGATTGTTGATTGGGATACTCTTTATGCTGCTGTTCAGATAGTAAAACCCATCCTTACAGTGACCCGCATGGCCTATTGCAACATTCCTAACTACCCATTAATCGTTGGTCAGACGGATTTAATTTGGAATGTGAATGATAATACCACAGTACCTTTTGCCTCTGTCTACCCCAACCCCACCAACGGCCTGTTCTCAATCACGGGCAAGGACCTGAAAACCGCAGAAGTGTTCAACACCCTCGGGCAACACGTAGCCTCCGCCAAGGGCGAGGGCGAGACGCTGCAAGTGGACATCGCTGCATTGCCAGCGGGCGTCTATTTCGTCAACGTCACCGACAGCGAAGGACGAAAGTGTGTGCGCAAGGTGGCGAAAGAATAGCCCTGTGGGACTTTGCGCTTTTTCATTTGTCGTCGTAATGGCCGTATGCCGCAAGCACTTCCACATAAACCTCGGTCTCGAAAATGCGATAGACTAACCTATGCTTCTTCGTGATTTCACGACTCCAACGGTTTTCAGGCTTGCCTTTCAACGGTTCAGGATGGCCGAGGCCGGTTTTGGGATGTTCTTCCAATTCCAGAAGGAAGCGGTTTGCCTTTGCGAAAGCTTTTGGCTCACTTCTGGCAAGACGCTGCAAATCTTGCGCCGCTTCTGGCATGACTATCACCTTATATATCATAACCGTTCCTTCTTAAAAATGTTGTCAAATCTTCGCCCGGTAGTTTCACTAATCCTTCGCCCCGTGCCGATTGTTGTTCAGCCCGTTCAATTTTTGCGAAATACTCTTCCTTGGTCATCAATGTGGGGTCTTCCGTCATTTCCTTTGCCACCTTGCGGACGTACTTCGCCACCCGCTTCATCATGCCTTCGTCTTCGGCGATGACACCCATGTCGTGCCAAAACTGGACATTCATTGCTTTTAGTTGTACCGCTGTCATAACCTTATCTTTTTGTTCCGACTGCAAAGATATGCATAATTTTCCTAATTTTGCCGCAATTATCAAATCCAAAGCAAAAATGAAGAAAATTCTCAGATCGGAAGAGCGTCGTGTAGGGAAAGAGTGTAGATCTCGGTGGTCGCCGT
>CALAVD010000158.1 GCA_937892085.1 uncultured Prevotellaceae bacterium | reverse complement strand
ACTAATTCTCACTAATTTCCACTAATTGTTGATTTTCACTAAATGGGGATCGAGAGTTGGTGGTGTTATATAGTGCGTCGCAATGCGGCGTTCTATGAAGTGCCTCAGCTCATCCTTGATTTATAATCCTCGTAGGTGAACTCTCTTAATGTCTCTATTGACCCGTCAAGGTGCTGCAATACTATGGCAGGGTGTGAAATGCCGTTGAACATATTGGTTTTCACGGTGGTGTAGTGGTTCATGTCCTCAAATGTGAGACGCTCGCCGGCTTTTAGTTCATGGTCAAAGCTCCAGTCGCCCACATAGTCGCCGCTCAAGCATGAATTGCCGCCAATGCGATAGGTTGGGCGAGAGAAGTCAACCACTGGCAATGCTTGTGTTATCACTGGTTTGTAAGGCATCTCAAGGCAGTCGGGCATGTGGCAAGCAAACGACACATCCACTATAGCGGTCTTGATGCCGCTGTTTTCCACAACATCAACTACCGTGGCTTCCAAGTCGCCCGTTTGCCAGCAGAATGCGCTGCCCGGCTCAAGAATCACTTGCAGATTGGGATGCCGCTGTCTGAAATCTTGAATCAGATGAATCAAGTGCTTCACGTCATAGTCCTTGCGAGTCATCAAGTGCCCCCCGCCCATGTTGATCCACTTGAGTTGCGGCAACCACTTGCCAAATTGTTCTTCCATAGCATTGAGTACCTTGGCAAGGTCGTAGGATGTTGACTCACAGAGGGCATGGAAATGGAAACCCTCAATACCTTGTGGCAGTGACTGCAGGTTCTCGCCGAGAATGCCAAATCGTGACCCTGGACAACACGGGTTGTAGATATCGGTCTCTATCACTGAGCACATGGGGTTAATGCGCAATCCGCAGCTGATTCGTTCGCTGGGTACAGCTGCGTTATGATTGTCGATAAATGCCTTGAACCTCTCAAACTGATTAACAGAGTTGAAGGTAATGTGACTACTGCCGGCGATATACTCCTTGATGGTTTGCTCGGTATAGGCAGGGCAATAGGTGTGCGCCTTGCAATGCAGCTCTTCGTTAGCAAGCAGCATCTCGTTGACCGAGCTGGCAGTAGAAGCGATGCCATATTCTCTGAAAATGGGAAAAGTGCGCCATAGGGCGTTGGCTTTAAACGCCATAATAATTTTTGCGCCACTCTCACGGCTCACGTGAGTGATAAGGTCGATGTTTCGCCTCAACTTCTCTTCATATACAATATAATATGGTGTGTTCATAGTTTATGTGGTTTATAGTTTATGGGAGCTGAGGGTGCTCTATTGACTCGTCAGCTTGTTGACAAATTACAGTATCTTGAATTTGGCAAATTTCAATAACAAGGTGCGCTGTCCCATTACGTCAAACTCCACCACAATCTTCGGGTCGTTTCCACTGGTGTCGATTTTTGAGATGGTGCCTTGACCGAACTTGTTGTGCAGTACCTGGCATCCTTTGCTAATCTCACTGAGAGAATGAAGGGTGAAGTCGCCACTTGCCGCAGTGGTGGTCGGGGGAGTAGGACTATTTGGAGTGAATGGCTTGAATGACGGAGGAGGAGTGGGGCTGGCAGGTGCTGCGTAGTCGTTTCTCAGGGTCTCAAACCCGCGACGACGTGGTGCCATGTAGTCATCGTAGTTGTCTTCTCTCTTTGACTTTAAGCTGCTTGTGGCACCCACCGACAAGAATTGCGGGTTGATGTCGCGGAGAAATCGGCTGGGATGGCAATTTTCGTTACTGCCATTGCGGAAACGAGATTTTGCGAAGGTGATAACGCAGTTTTTCTCGGCACGAGTGATGGCGACATATAGAAGACGGCGCTCCTCCTCGATGGCAGCCAACGAGTCTTTGCTCATGCCAGAGGGGAAGAGGTCTTCCTCGACACCCACGATTATCACGTTCTTGTACTCCAGGCCTTTAGCGGCATGCACTGTCATCAGGGTGACGCACTCTCCAGAGATTTTGTCGGTGTCTTGGTCGGTGGCAAGCGATGCCTGAGCGAGGAAGTCGGTCATTCTCACCTCCGACGAACCTTGTTCTTCTTGGTCGCTCACAAAGTCGTGCATTGCTCCGAGCAACTCGTCGAGGTTCTCACGTTTGCTGATGTTCTCTACCGAGTTGTCTTTCAGTAGTTCGGCCATGATGCCACTGCGCTCTATGATTGTGCGTCCTAACTCATAAGCATTGACACCAGTCTGGTCTTGAGCAGCAAAGCCATTGATAAGTTCCACAAAGGCTTGCAGCTTGCGCAGCGTGCCGTTGTTCACTTCAAGGCGGTGCTCCGATGGATTGTCCAACACCTGCCATAGGCTCACGCTATCCTCTAAGCCGCAGTGCTGCACTTTAGTGAGTGTCGTTGCCCCAATGCCCCGTGCGGGATAGTTTATGACTCGTCGCAGTGCCTCGTCGTCGTTGGGATTAATGGTTAGCCGGAAATATGCTAATGCGTCTTTAATCTCTTTTCGCTGATAGAAAGATAGTCCTCCATAGATGCGATATGGTATAGGTCGGCGCTTGTCGCCATGCTTGTTTTTTAAGCCGCCACTTCCTAACGCCTCCTCAAGCACACGCGACTGTGCGTTAGTGCGATATAGCACCGCGAAGTCTTCGTAGCTGCATCCTTCACGCGACTTGAGCGACAAGATGGTGCTTGCCACAACATAGGCTTCTTCGTAGTCGTTGTAACATTCCACCACATTGACTTTCGTCCCCTCTGGGTTCTCGCTGTAGATGTTTTTCTTGATTTGGCGTTTGTTTTTATCAATCAGCGAGTTTGCTGCGCCAATAATGTTCTTTGTTGAGCGGTAGTTGCGCTCGAGTTTAAACGTCTGCAAGGCGGGAAACGACTTCTTGAGGTCGAGAATGTTGGAGATGTTTGCTCCACGGAATGAGTAGATGCTTTGTGCGTCATCGCCCACCACGCACACGTGGTTGTGTGCCTTAGCGAGTTGCGTGATTATCAGGTGCTGTGCGAAGTTTGTGTCTTGGTACTCGTCAACGAGTATATACTCAAATCGCTCCTGATATTTCTTGAGAATGTCGGGGTTGTCACGCAGCAGGAAGTTTGTATATACTAACAGGTCGTCGAAGTCCATCGCCCCGGCAATCTTGCAGCGGTGACAATAAGTCTTGTAAATCTCGGCAGTGAGAGGACGCTTGAGGCGCTCGTCTTCTTCTCGCAGTCCTCTGTCATGCTCGTAGTAAGACGGTGTGATGAGGGCATTCTTCATCATCGAGATGCGGGAGTGGACAGTGGCAGGCTTATACACCTTATCGTCGAGCTGCATATCCTTGATGATGAGTTTGATGAGAGAACGTGAGTCGCTGGTGTCGTATATGGTGAAATCGTGGTTAAATCCTATGCGGTCGGCATTGATGCGTAGCAGTTTGGCGAAGATGGAGTGGAACGTGCCCATCCACAGGTGCGACGACACCTCTTCTCCTACCAGTGCGGTTATGCGCTCGCGCATCTCGCCGGCGGCTTTGTTGGTGAAGGTTAGCGCCATGATGTGAGAGGGGAAATACCCTAATTTGAGCAGGTGCACAATCTTATAGGTGAGCACGCGCGTCTTGCCCGATCCAGCACCGGCAATCACCAGTTGCGGTCCGTCGCAGTAGAGCACCGCCTCGCGCTGCTGATCATTGAGTTTATTTAGATAGTCTTCCAAAATTTATTTTTTAGTGAACAAGTTAACGAGTTACCAAGTTAAAAAGAAAAATGAAATTGTCGCCCCAAACACTCAGCGCTTGACTCACTCAGCGCAAAGCGCACTATAGCATGGAATCTCGTGCAAGAAAGCATAGCTGTTATTCTTATAGTCAATCTTACAGCAGTAGTGGCTTATGCCGTTTGACACAATCAAGTACTTGGCTCGCAGCACCATGTTGTAGCGCACTATCTGGTCAAAGGTTTTCTGGGTGATTTCGATAGTGGGGGCTTTGTATTCCACAATCACCAGTGGAGCGCCTTGTCGGTCGGCGACAAGGGTGTCGCAGCGGCGCTTGATGCCGTTTTGTGTAAGCGAAATCTCATTGTTCATTAATGCAGATGGAAATCCCCTGTCGTCAATTAAGAAACGCACGAAGTTTTGTCTCACCCACTCCTCGGGAGTGAGGGCCACCCATCGCTTACGCAGCGGGTCCAGAATGACAAAAGCATCATTGTTGTTTTTTATATTAAACTGATATTCAGGAAGATTTAGCTTCTGCATGATTTTTATATTTGGTCATCTGCAAAATATGTTGTAAATTTACGCAAATTTTTTTGAATAACGCATTCCTGTCTTTGAAAAAAAGTAATTATGGCAGCAAAAAAAGATGATGTTACCTTTTCGGGGTTGTTGAAAGAAATCAATGCCAAGAACTTTCGACCTATTTACGTGTTGCATGGCGAGGAAGGCTATTTTATCGACAGGCTTGAAGATGCTATTGTCGAGAATGCCCTCACGCCCGATGAGCGTGACTTCAACCTCAACATCGTCTATGGCGCCGATGTCACCGACATACGCAATGTTATCAGTATATGCAAGCAATATCCTGCTATGGCAGAACATCAGGTGGTGGTGATAAGGGAAGCTCAGGTGGTGGGCAAGCTTAACAACAAAGGTAATGCCAACGAGCTGAACCAACTCAAGTACTATGCAGCTCAGCCGCTCAAGAGCACTATTTTAGTGGTGTGCAACAAGGGCGAGGCAATCAAAGGAAAGGACTTTGTCGATGCCGTGAAGAAGAACAATGCCGGCGTGGTGTTCCGCAGCGATAAGTTGCGAGAGGGGAGGCCTATGGAACAGGCTGCTTTAGACTATATTAAGTCGCAGGGATGTTCCATCGACGAGAAAGCTCTCTCGATGCTGTCGTCAAACGTGGGCAATGACATCTCCCGACTTTATACTGAGATTGACAAACTCAAAATCCTCGTCAAGGATGACAAGCGCATCACTCCCGAGCTCATAGAGCGCAACATAGGCATCAGCAAGGACTACAACAACTTTGAGCTACAAGACGCCCTTGCTCACCGCAATGCCAAGAAAGCCTTTGAGATTATTAAATATTACGAGAAAAACCCTAAGGCTAACCCCACGGTGGTCACCATAAGTATGCTCTTCGGCTATTTCTCAAAATTGCTCCTCTACCGTGCTGCTACCGACCGCTCGCAAGCGGGTTTGATGGCTGCCGTTAGCACTAAATCGCCCTATATGGTAAAGAAAATGGATGAAGCGTCACGATACTACAGCACTCTTGCCTGTGTCAACATAATATCCTGGATAAGAGAATGCGACACTAAGAGCAAAGGCATAAAATCTCGACAAGACGCCAATGCGCTCCTGCGAGAGCTTATTTACAAAATTCTACATGCCTAAGCCTTGCCGCAATGAACGCAAACGCTGAAAAAATACCATCGGTGCAGGTTGATGTCAATGATGTTAATGTCGCTGATTTCTTCAGGGATGTTCTTGAGTTCTTGCCATACGAGCCCAACAATGAACAGGTTGATGCAATAGCCTCGTTTGCACATTTCATGATCTATGGTGATGCCAGGTGTCTATATCTGCTCAACGGCTATGCCGGCACGGGAAAGACATCGTTGATAGGTGCTATCGTCCAAACACTCTCTCGCCGTGGCATCAAAGTAGTGCTGCTGGCGCCAACAGGCCGCTCGGCAAAGGTGCTGAGCGAGTATTCCCATCGTGCCGCTTGGACTATCCATCGCAGGATTTACCGCCAGGACAGCTATCTTGGCGAGAGTTTCGCGCTTGCCGAGAACAAGCACACTCGCACTGTGTTTATCGTGGATGAGGCATCGATGATTGCCAATGCGTCGGCTGAGGGGTCGATGTTCGGCAGTGGTCGCTTGCTCGACGACTTGGTGACCTATGTCTATAGCGGCGAGAACTGCAAACTCATGCTGATGGGCGACGGCGCGCAGCTCGCGCCAGTGGGGCAGAGTGAGAGTCCAGCACTCGACATGAAGCTGCTGCAAGGTTATGGCCTTTATATATATAATGTGAACCTCACTCTTATCGCTCGCCAAGCTTCGGACTCGGGCATACTTCAAAATGCCACTATAGTTCGCAAAATCCTTACCAGCGGTGAGGCGGTGGTGCCTAAGTTGGAACTTACTCAATACCCTGACATAGAATCGCTCTCGGGTGAGTTCCTGATGGAGACGTTGAACGACTGCTACGACCGCGACGGCATGGACGAGACGATAGTTATTACCCGCAGCAATAAGCGGGCAATGCTCTACAACGGTGGTATTCGCAATATGATACTCTATCGTGAGGAGGAATTGACGACTGGCGATATGCTGATTGTCGCCAAGAACAATTACTACTGGGGCAAAGACTATAAAGAGATTGATTTTATTGCTAATGGCGATGTGATGCGAGTGAAGCGCGTGTGGGGCGAAGTGGAGCACTATTACGGCTTGCGTTTTGCC
>CALAVD010000157.1 GCA_937892085.1 uncultured Prevotellaceae bacterium | reverse complement strand
TGGGTGTTCAGGATCTTGTCGAAATCCACCTCGCCGTAGTCGCACTCGATGATTTGTGCGGCGGGTTGCAGGGCATGGATGATGTGGCGAATGCGGTCGCGCTCGTCGTCGCTCACCTCCGAGGCTTTGTTTAGCAGCACGATGTTGCAAAACTCAATCTGCTGGATGAGTAGGTTCTCGATGTCTTCCTCGCCAATGTCGCGGCGCTTGAGGTCTTCGCCGCAGGCAAATTCGCTCTGCATCCTCAGCGCATCTACCACGGTGACGATGCAGTCAAGGTAGGGGATGCCGTGCTCAATGTACTTGTCTTCCATGTTGGGAATGGAGCAGATGGTCTGAGCGATGGGCTCAGGCTCGCAAATGCCGCTCGCCTCAATAACTATGTAATCGAAGCGGCCCAGCTTCATGATGTCGTTAAGTTGCTCAATGAGATCCATTTTGAGAGTGCAGCATATGCAGCCGTTCTGCAAAGCTACCAGGCTCTCGTCTTTTTGTCCCACGATGCCGCCTTTCTGGATGAGGCTGGCATCGATGTTCACCTCGCCCAGGTCGTTGACGATAACGGCAAATTTTATGTTCTGTTCGTTAGTGAGAATGTGGTTTACTAAAGTTGTCTTTCCGCTGCCCAGGTAGCCCGTGAGCAGCAATACTGGTGTGTGTCGCATTATAATTTGTTTTTTAGTTAACAAGTTAACAAGCCAATACTTATTGTCGCACTAAACTTCAAGCGAAGCTTGAAAGATTGAGCATTGTGCATTGAAAAGCATTGTGAATTATACATTGTGCATTATGAATTATGCATTGTTTAAAGTATTTCGTCGAGCACGGCTTTGTGGTGACCTTGCATGATGATGTGGTGGTTGCCTATGGGGTTAGTGAGGAAGTAGCGGGCAGCCTCGGCGTCGTTGAGCTTGATGGCCATCTGTGTGCGGCACAAGTCGGGCTTGCCTTGGCACTCCACGAGTATGCCTTCCTCGGCATAGTGTCGTCCTAATCCACCGCTCGCCTTGAAGATGGTAACAGGACCAGGCTTCATAAAGCCACGGATGCCCACGCCTATGCCCGACTCAAAATGGGTATCGAGCTGGTAGTCATCAACCATGTCAAATGGGATGGTGCAGTGGGCGAATAGCAGTTCGCCGGTCTCGGGGTTGATGCGTGCGGGGTTGGCTTGGAAGGCACTCTTACCAGTCACGGCTTGCGCTATCTTCATCGAGAGCATGGCGGGGATGTCGCCCTCGCAGCCGGCAACGATGCCTTGAGCGTTGAACTTGGCGAGCGCCACGCAGCCGGTGTTGTGAACTGCCGTCAAGAGGTCGAAGCAGCGTATGGTGAAGCCGTCAAGGTCATAGCCCTCGATGATAAGACGCAGTGCCTCGTATATGCGCTCGGCACCAGTTAGCGACTGGCGGATGCTGTCGTTAGGGGCTTTGTCGGCAAGGTCGCTGTGAATGTCGGTGGGTGTGCGGTCGATGAGCATGAGCAGCTCGTCCATGTCGATATTCTCAATCTTGATGCCTAAGCGGTCCTCAATGGTGCGGTATTTTGCTGCGCTGGAGATGAGCCAGTCGCTGGGCTCGCCTATCACGCCTAAGTGACAGCCATTCAACTCACGCATGGCTTTACCCACCTGCTGCAAGGTGTTGATGCGTTGCTTGATATAGGCATCGCTGCCATGCAGAATCTCGCCTTTGAGACCTTGCTGGCGAAGAAAAGACAAAATTTCCATCGAGGCGGCGAGCGAGTTGCTCTTGCCCGACGTGAGCAGGTAGAAAGGCTGTTTCGACTGGCGCAGCATGCGGGGCAGCTCGTTTTTGAAGATGCCCTCGGTGCCGCCGGTGCGCACATAAATCAGTTCGAGGTCGTGCCCCCCATAGTCCTTGAAGTCGCCGTTTTTAAGTTCATAATCAATGCCTAACCCGCCCAAGAACTCCAGGGTCGCGGCATCCACAGCAGCCGCGTCGTGCAACTGCGAAGTGAGTGTATAAATAGCTGTAGTCATAGTTTATATTATTTAGCTAACAAGTAAACGAGTTGACGAGTTAACAAGTTAATGACATTTATTTCAATCGTCAACAATCAAAGCACAAAATTAGATAAATCCATTCAAATTGCAAAAATAATGAACGGTTAATTTTGCATGATGATTCCTGTGAAAGTGCGGCCGCTGTTGATGCCGAGGCGGCGGGCCGAGAAGTAGCGGTCGCTCTCGCAGCGGCTGCAGTGCTCGGGCAGGGCGATGTTGCCCTGTGGCACACCAGCGGCTATCAGCACTTGTCGGTTGGCTTCTTGCAGGTTGATGTGCGCCTTGCCGGTGGTGGCGTTTCGGTGCATGATTAGCGACATGTCGAAGCCCGCGTTCTCAAACTCCGCCACC
The DNA here is from genome assembly GCA_937892085.1 of uncultured Prevotellaceae bacterium. Classification (GTDB taxonomy): domain Bacteria; phylum Bacteroidota; class Bacteroidia; order Bacteroidales; family Muribaculaceae; genus Sodaliphilus. The sequence goes on along the minus strand of CALAVD010000157.1, from coordinate 550 downwards.
ACCTCGTCGCCCACCTCGAAGCAGTCTTGGCAGATGCTCACGCCCATTGTGGCGAGGATATTTTCAGGGTTGGCTCCAAGCATAGACATTGCTGTCAGAGTCTTTTTTGCAATGCCGGCTACAGTCCCTCTCCACCCGGCATGGGCAATGGCGATGACACCGCATGTGGTGTCGGCGAGAGCTATGGGCACGCAGTCGGCGGTATTGACACCGATGCAAATGCCCGGCAGATTGGTCACAAGACCGTCTATCTCGTTCAGTGAAGTGATTTTAAATGCTGTAGGAACCTCCAAAAAGCTCTCGTTAATGACAAAAACATTGGTGCTATGAGTCTGCCGTGGCATTATCAAGTGGTCGTAGCCAATGCCTAACTGTCGGCATAACTCTAAGCGAGCATCAAACACCCGTTGGGCAGCATCGCCAGTGTAATGGCAGAGGTTCCACTGCGAATATGGATCGCTATCATCCACCACGCCACGTTGAGTTTGAATAACCCTGATGCCTCTGGTGTCGCCGTTGAATTTCAGTTCGTCTAATATCATAGTAAGCC
>CALAVD010000156.1 GCA_937892085.1 uncultured Prevotellaceae bacterium | reverse complement strand
GGCAAGCCGCTCTACGATTACATGACCGGCTACAACGGCGACCAGATGGCACAAGAGCTGAACATGGAATCGAAGCACTCGCTCGAGAAGAGTGCCGCCCATGAGGCCGATGTGTTCACCACAGTGAGCGACGTCACCGCCCGTGAGTGCGAGCAGTTGCTTGAACGCCGGCCAGTGGTCACTCCTAACGCTTTTGAACAGAACTATGTCCCGAAAGGCGTTAAATACACTGCAACCCGCAAGGAGGCACGACGGCGATTGCTCGATGTGGCTCGTGCGCTCAGCGGCGACGAACTCGACGACAAAACCATGCTCGTGGCTACCAGCGGTCGTTGCGAGATGCGCAATAAGGGCCTTGACCTGTTTCTCGACACAATGAATGTGCTGCGCCACAGCGTGGACGGCACGTTGAGTCGCAAGATTGTAGCTTTCGTGCTTGTGCCAGGGTGGACTGGCGAGGCTCGCCATGACCTGAAAGACGCTCTCAACCGCCAGAAGACGGTGGGGCTTTTCAATCCCATAATCACCCATACCATCCATAATGAGGATAGCGATGCCATCTATTGCAAGATGAACTACTTGGGATTTAGAAATCAAGTGGATGAAGATGTTAAGGTGATTTATGTGCCTTCTTATCTTAATGGCGACGACGGCATCTTCAACATGCCGTACTATGACCTGCTCACGGGCTTCGACCTCTCTATTTTCCCGTCCTACTATGAGCCGTGGGGATATACACCCCTCGAGAGTGTGGCAATGGGGGTTCCCACCATCACCACCAATCTTGCCGGCTTCGGGCAATGGGTAGAGAAAGAGTGTGGCGATAATGCCGCAAAGACCGGTGTCAAGGTTATTCATCGCACCGACTCCAACTACGACGAAGCGCTTGCGCAGATTGTCGATAGCGTGATTGAGTTGAGCGGCATCACTGTCAAGCAGCGCGACAAGTTGCGGAGCGCGGCCCGTGCCACCTCAAAGCGAGCCACGTGGGAGCACTTCATGGAATACTATGCTGCTGCCTACGATTCAGCACTCAAGAGTGCAAAGGCTCGCTCATCTAAATAATAATTAAGTCGAATTAAACTCAAATTATTATATATGAAAATTAAAGTCAGTAACTCTAATTCTCCCGTGTGGAGAAATCTTACAGTGAAAAGTGAATTGCCCGCCAATCTGCAGAAGCTTGACGAGCTTTCTAAGCACAGCAAGGTAAAGGGTCTTGTCGATATCGCTATCGGTAAGAATACGCAGTCGATGTTTGACGATCATCACAAGGTCATCGGCGGCAACGCTACCGATCAGGCTCTTATGAAGTTCATCGGTGAGGAAGTATTTACAAATCTTGCGAAGCAGACCGAGTACGTAGTTACCGACGCACAGGGCTTCAACTCGACGAACAAGTTCAGCCAGGCTCGTAGATCGGAAGAGCGTCGTGTAGGGAAAGAGTG
>CALAVD010000155.1 GCA_937892085.1 uncultured Prevotellaceae bacterium | reverse complement strand
CAAGGCCGCATACGACATCGAGCTAAAACTTGGCGATAAGGGGCGAATTGCCATGCGTCAGGCTCAGATGGCGTCGTCGCTCTTGTGGCTCAAGCGCTACGACGAGGCTCAAACACAGCTTGAGGCAGCGATTCCCGAGCTGCGTGCCGGTGGCAACATGCAGTCGTTAGGCATCGCCCTCAACCAGATGGGTGGCGTGATGCTCCAGAAGAAGCAGCCAGCCGAGGCTGTGAAATATTACCGTGAGGCTGCCGATATCTTTGTGAAGCTTCAGGACGTGTATAACGAGAGCCACACTAGGCTTGGCTTGTATAATGCCTTGAAAGACAGTGACCCGCAGGCTGCTATGGCTGAGATGGAGCGCTACAAGTCGCTCAAAGACAGTATCTACAGCAGCGAGGCTGCCCAGAGCTTGAGCCGTGTCAATGCCGAGCTTGCCAACGATGAGCTAATGCTAGAGAACGAGGCGCAGCGCAAAACCACTCGCAATGTCTTTTTTATAGGTGTGGCGGTGGCGCTGTTGTTGCTGGCGATAGGAGCCCTCGTGTGGTGGATAATGCGAAGGCGCAACAAGCGGCAGAATGCCATCAACGAGCAACTGAGTGCCAACATCGACGAGCTGCGAGAGCAGTACCGGCAGCTTCATCTCAACTATGATGCTGCAATGGCAACAAATGCCAAGAAAGTTGAGACCGACTCTTTAACCGATGCCGACAAGGACTTCCTTGAGAGCACAGTAAATGTGGTAAACGAGCTTATTGGTGATGGACAAATTGATGCGGCAAGTGTGGCGGCACGCCTTAACCTGAGTCCTTACCAGTTCAGGCAACGCCTCTCGGCCATCACTGGCAACACTCCACAGGCATTTATACAGGTGATAAGGATGCGCAGGGCACGGCACTTGCTCGACAACCATCCCGAGCTCAATGTCGCCGACGTGGCGCGACTGTGTGCCTATAACGACACCCCCAATTTCACGCGCGCCTTCAAGAACACCTTTGGCATCACCCCGTCGCAATATGCTGCACAGCGATAAAGGGTACACAGTTTATTCATTACATTGATAACTCATAACAAATTGATTGTAACCCCCTGTAAATGCTGCTTTTTAAACGAAATGATAATTTAATTTGACGAAATGATAACAACCCAAATGGGTGGAAGTGCTAATTTTGCAGTTGTGAAATTAGCACTTTTTTTTGATGCCCGAAAAGAAAAAATATAACGATGCTGCCATGCGTTATGCGATGGACTATCTCGACCACTTGCTCGAGCTTGAAGCCTATGTGGACTCGCAGGTGGAGAAGAAGCTTGAGCGCATGGTGGAGCGCAAAATAGCCGAGCAAGAGCACAAGCACGCCCACGAGCAAGACCATAAGCACGCTCAAGCGAGCGATGCATCGCAGGCACAAGACTCAGATGAGATTACTCAGGCTTCGGAAGTGGCTGACACTTGATGTTTTGAGGTGAGAAGTTAGTGGTTAGAGAGGCTAATAAAAAGGCACAGACAAGGCACGCCTGGCCCCTACATCCTTTCTCATTTATCGCATTTTTCTTCGGAGTCAGCTTTAAAAAGTCGCTTTTTAAAGCTGAC
>CALAVD010000154.1 GCA_937892085.1 uncultured Prevotellaceae bacterium | reverse complement strand
GTGACTGGAGTTCAGACGTGTGCTCTTCCGATCTTGATTATCGACTCGTTATTATAGGTCGTTATAATGGTATGGAAAATCTGTATCTCCTTGACGAACCCCTTAAACTGGTCATATTCAATGTAGTCTCCCACCTTGTAGGGCTTGAGAAGCAAGATCAGCACTCCGCCGGCAAAGTTCTGCAACGTGCCGCTGAAAGCCATACCCACAGCTATACCTGCCGAGGCAAAGATGGCGATAAACGAACTCGTCTCGATGCCCACTATGCTGATGACGATTATCGTAAGGATAAAGAAGAAGGTTATCTTAAAGAGGCTGAGCAAGAATGTGGTGAGCGAGCGGTCAACATTGCGGCTAAGCAGGATGGATCTCAACAGGTTGTGAACTTTGATAACAAGGAATCGACCCACGATGAAGACCACGATTGCATAAAGCAGATGCACACCTATGTCCCAACCCGTATCAATGAGTTTTGGGATGAAGCTGCTCCACTCAAAGTTCTGAATATTTTCATGAAGCTTCTCGGGTGTGATAGCAAGTGAGTCGGTCAATGCTTTCAACTTACCGGCATTCTCTGGCAACGAGTCGGGGTTTACTATTGGCACTTGCAGTGTTATTGGTGATAGTGACATATTTTATCATTTTAATTTCAAACTGCAAAATTAGTGCAAGTTGAGAGCAGAACAAAATGAAAAATAAAGATTTTTCATTTTTTATGCCTCGACGCAGCCTAATTTATCCAAAATCACTATAAAATTTCTGTTTCACCATCTTCTTGCTTTGATAATTCATGAGCGTTCACTCCTTTGCACCTTAAATTACCATTTTTCATGGTGTTCTGAAAATTTAAACTATTATAAAAATACTAAACACCGGCAAGGGAGTATTAGCCTGATTTTTATCTTTGCTGTGACAAAATCACACATCATGGCAATGAAACGATTTCTAAATACAACATTAATGCTCGCTATAGCCATCTTGGCATGGGGACAAGCCGGGGTAGCTATCAACGAGCAAAACATGAAATTTGAAAGGGGTGTCAAGCCCGACCCAATCAAGGTGAAGCCTCCTGTTGACAACACCATTCCCATCGACACTTCGACAGTGTATTTTGCACTCATCGACTCGGCACAGCAATGTATAAAATTAGAGCAGTGGCAACAAGCCGAGCATTTCCTGCTCGAAGCTATAAGAAGTGAGCCGTCTAATCCAAGCAACTCGCTACTGCTCTCCAACATCGCCACCATGCAACGGCAACAGGGGCGACTCAACGAGGCTCTGCGCAACTATTCAATGGCTATCGACATCACGCCCAATGCCGTCACGCTGTTGCACAACCGCGCCGCAGTATATATCCTACTCGACAGCATAGCGCGGGCACAAGCCGACTACGAGCGCATTATGATGATTGACGAGAGCGACGTGGAGTCGCGTTACACGCACGGAATGCTGGCGCTGAACATGGGCGACGCCAAGACTGCTCAAAAAGACTTTAACGACATTCTGCGCATAAACCCCAACTCTGGCATGGCAAAGCAGGGGCAAGGCTACCTGCACAAGCACGCTGGCGAATATGACAAAGCGGCGCAATGCTTCAGCGAAGTAATCAACGTGAAGCCCAGCGCTACCCTACTCGCAAATCGTGCCGACTGCTACCTTGCAACCAAGCGTCTCAATGACGCGTCGCTCGACATCGCCAACGCTCTGGAGCTTGACCCCGACGATCCATATATCTATATACTACGAGCCAAACTCAACAAGCTGCGCTATAACCGCAACGACATGGAGCGCGACATCAAGCTCGCCATTGCCCACGGCCTCGACGCTGCCGAAGCTCGAGCAATGATTGGAGAATAAGGACTATGAGGAGTAAGGATGGCTCTGATTAAACTTTAATCATGAGTCCACTTTAAAAAATAAAAGCACACGAATCAAACTAATTTTAACGAATTTTATTTAATTGATATTCAATTAGTTTTTAATCGTCTTTAATCGTTTG
>CALAVD010000153.1 GCA_937892085.1 uncultured Prevotellaceae bacterium | reverse complement strand
GGGATTTTGCAACTGTCTTGCGGATTTGAGGAATATTAGAATTTATAGGGCCTACCTTAAGGGTTATACAGGTCGTGGTTGTAGAAGTCAAGGATTTCTATGGCATGGGCGTAAGCTTGTCTGGCAGGGCTTTGGGGGTCACGGTCCATAGCTTCGAGCCAACTGCTCATGGCTTTGCCCCAGTCACCGAGCTGGCGGTAGGCATTTCCTCGCAGGTAAAACAGTTGAGCGACAAATATCTTATTGTCGTCATTATCCTCATTCTCAATAATATAATCGCAATGAGCTATCACGTCGCGCGACTCGCTGCGACTGAGCATTTCTTTTATCTGTTGTATCGTTTTTTCGGTTTCCATGATGCAAAATTAGCAATAAAATCAAAAACTTATTAACAAAAACAACTTTTTTTGCCATAAACAGCATTGTTTTTAATATTTATGTTGTATTTTTGCATTAATTAGTCCGTTGACTTTCAAAAGTCACGCAAGTCAATTGTCAGTAACAAGAAAAATTGTTTGCAATTGTTTGTAATTGTTTGATAAAAAAAACCGAGTCAATTGTCAGTAATCACACTAAGCCGAATGGCTTTGATATCAGCTTACAATGAAAATTGTTTGCAATTGTTTGTAATTGTTTGATAAAAAAACACTAATGAGCTAATAGATATGTATAAAGACAATCAATTTTATATTGCTCACGGGTCTAACGGAGCAATATGCATCAATGGTAAGATGGCGAACCGCCATGGGTTGATAGCTGGTGCCACAGGTACCGGCAAGACAGTTTCGCTGCAAGTGATAGCCGAGAGCTTCTGCCAGGCAGGAGTGCCTTGCTTCATGGCAGACATCAAGGGCGACCTCTCGGGTATCAGCCAGCCGGGAAAAGTATCAAGCTTTATCGAAAAACGAATACCAGAGTTCGGGCTCAATCAGGAAGACCTCGCCTTTGAGGGCTGTCCGGTAAGGTTCTACGACGTGTTTGGCAAGCAGGGACACCCCATGCGCACTCGAGTCTCAAATATGGGTCCGCTGCTGCTCTCACGACTATTAGGTCTTAACGAGGTGCAAAGCGGCGTGTTGACCATCGTCTTCAAGGTTGCCGATGAGCGTGGACTCCTGCTCGACGACCTTAAAGACCTGCGTGCCATGCTCGACTATGTGGCGAAACATGCCTCGGAATACACCACAAAATATGGTAACGTGTCGAGCGCCAGCGTGGGAGCAATCCAGCGTGCATTGCTCACACTGGAGGATCAGGGTGGCGACAACTTCTTTGGCGAGCCGTCGTTCGACATCTTCGACCTTATCGCCACCGAAGGCGGCAAGGGCGTGATGAGCGTACTCGCTGCCGATGACTTGCAGCACAACCCCAAGCTCTACTCCACCTTCCTGCTGTGGCTGCTGAGTGAAATCTACACTAAGTTGCCCGAGGTGGGCGACATGCCACAGCCCAAGCTCATCTTTTTCTTCGACGAGGCACACATGCTCTTTGAGGACACCTCCAAGGCACTTGTCGATAAGATTGAGCAGGTGATTCGACTCATGCGAAGCAAAGGTGTGGGAATCTACTTCGTCACTCAGAGTCCTGCCGACTTGCCCGAGATAGTGCTGGGCCAGCTCGGCAACCGCATCCAGCACGCGCTGCGGGCCTACACCCCGAGGGACCAGAAGGCCGTGCGCACCGCGGCCGAGACGTTCCGCGCCAACCCGAACTTCAAGATCGGAAGAGCACACGTCTGAACTCCAGTCACA
>CALAVD010000152.1 GCA_937892085.1 uncultured Prevotellaceae bacterium | reverse complement strand
CTCCTCTTCGGCTTCTTCCTTCCACTTGTCGGCAAGCTTATTCCAGCCTTGCAGACGGCAATAGGCCGAAAAAGCAAAATGTTGCTTACTGTTTCCAAACCATGCAGCGCCAAGTTCGGCAAACTGCTTCAATGCTTCTTCTTTAGTCATAATCAATTTGTTGTTAATGTTGTTAATTATCATTTGACACTGCAAATTTACTTCCATCTCTCTAAAAGCTATAATTCTTGGCATTCTAATGATTATCCCAAACGTGACAAATGAGATTTTTTACTATCTTTGCAGGCAAAACACTATAAGCATGTATAACTTAGACCAACTTTACGACATCACAGGCAGTTCCAGCAAGCACGAAATATGGAACGGGAATATCGCTTGCTCTTTTAACGACGCCAAAAGGACTCTATTGACTAACAATATGGCTCAATCCTTTAATGGCTACACCTTTACATTGATACTGACGGGCGAGCTTCATCTGATAAGCGGGAGCCAAGAATTGACTTTCACCCAAGATGAGATGTATGTATATTATCCCGGGAGTGCAGTCACTGTCACATCGGTGAGTGACGACTACCGCGGCATTTGCTTGAAGATTGACACATCGGCGGCCTACGACACTCAGGCGTTCCGCAACCTGCTGCGTGCCACCATAATCCCCGTATCGAAGTTCGGGAAGTCAAAAATGTCATTCAACGTCCAGGACGCTTCGCGCTTGCGCAAGATAATGGAACTGGTTTACGAGTACATCCATCAGCCCATTTCGTTGAAAAGCGAGATACTCGAGATGCTCACCTCTATTTTCATTAATGACTTGATAAGCATTCAAGCCTTCGAGAAGACAAGGCTTGACATCAGCCGGCGCACCGAGGAGATTTTCATCTCCTTCTACTCATTGCTCCAAGAGCATTTTATCACTGAGCATGGCATCAAGTTCTATGCCAACCGACTGCACATCACCGAGAACTACCTGTCGCGCATAATCAAGAAAATCACAGGCAGGACCGTAGTGGGATGCATCGACGCGATGCTGGCGATTGAAGCCACTTGGCTCATAAAGACGACCGACTTGACCGTAGCGCAAATCGCCGACAAACTTAACTTCTCAACCTCAGCAGCCCTCGACAAGTTCTACAAACGCATGCGAGGCTGCACACCACTATCACTAAGAGAATAACTTGGGCTGGCGACGCGGAAAAGTTGAAAACCACAGATTAAACAGATGGCTGTCGCCGCCCATGAGCTTGGCGAGTGGGAACATCTACCCCAAGAAGCGGTCCATCTTCTTGACGTGCAGCTGCCCTGGCATGGGTTTCATCGAGCCGAGGGGCGGCAAAAAATGAAACCACCTCAGTTGTTGAAGTGATTTCTGATATATGATGGTCTTATGACTTGCCACTATGCCGAGCGGCTTTGTTTGCGGAATTCGGTCGGGGTGAGGCTTGTGATGCGCTTGAAGTAGCGGTTGAAGTGCTGGCTGCTCTGGAAACCGAGCCTGAAGGCAATCTCGGTGACGGTGTCGCTGGTGGAGTGCAACTGCTCTTTGGCAATGTCAATGACTTTGGCTTGAATAAACTCAACGGGCGTTTTGCCAGTCTGTTTTTTCACGAGGTCGCCAAAGTAGTTTGCCGAGAGGCAGCACTTGTCAGCAAAATATTTTACCGACGGCAAGCCGTTCATGAATACCGCTTCGCTGTTGCTGAAATGCTCAGTGAGCAGTTGTTCAAATTGCGCCACCACACTCAGGTTCTCATCCTCGCGAGTTATAAACTGACGGTCATAAAACCGCATGCAGTAATCAAGCAACAGCTCTATGTTGCGGCTGATGAGCCGCCGGCTGTGCTTATCGATGGGGCGTTCTGTTTCCCTCTTTATTTGGTCAATGCAGTCGAGGAATAGCCTGCGCTCGCGCTCCGACATGTGCAACGCCTCGCTCGATGAGTAATGGAAGAAACTGTAGTTGGCGATATTCTGTCCCAACGATGTGCCACGTATCAGGACGGGGTGGAAGATGAGAGCCACCACGTCGTGGTCAAGCCCGGGAATGGGTGTGGCAGTCACCGTCTGCATTGGGGCGAAACTCGTCACTGTGCCGTCGCTGTAGTCATAATCTTTGTGGCCATAGTGCAACAAGCAACTGCGTGTGTTCTTCAAGAACATAGCATACACGCTATAGTGCCAAGTGACCTCATTGTCAAAGAGTTCGCGATTGGGCACGTCCTTAAGATTGCACACCGTAACAAGCGGATGCAAGGTCTCAATGCCCAAGTCGTGGTTGAAGCGGTCGATGTTGTCAAGCCGGTAAATCATCACTTATATAACGAAAGAATTACCAAATTTATTTGATTAACTTCTTCACATCGCCGTTACCGTATTTTACAACATAAATGCCCTGTGGCAGTTGCGACAAGTGAGTGTAAGGTAGGGCTTTACCCTTGATGTCAAATATTGTTGCCACGCATTCATCAGCCCCTAAAGCAGAGATTGTTGTTACCGCCGAGGTGTCTTTTTCAAACTTCACAGTGACATTGCCATCGCCCAGAGCCTCAGCAAGCCCCTCGGGATTGTCGAGCGCGCCAATGCGCGTATAGCTGTAACCGCTGGAAAACGTTTCGTAGAACAACACCACACACGATGAGCCGTAAAGCATTAAGTCGCCGGCATTGATAGTGCCGGGGTGATAAGAGGCAGTGGGTAGCGAGGTGTCGAGATAGCAATATTTCTCGTTGCCGTTCAACTCGCTCATGTTGAGCGTCAAGGGGAGCATGTCATAGAATGCCTGTGCGGTGGCATTGTTCTCTAATGTGGCATCAAAACGGGTGTCGCCCACTGTCACCACCACAGTTTTTGCTTGTAGTGATACCGCCATTGTGATAAAGATTGCTGTTAATAACTCTTTGGTTTTCATTTTTAGTGCTTATTTCTCGTTTGTTAGATACCTCATCCACACTATTCCGTCTTTCTCAACAACCGATTTGAACCTGAGTCGCACCGGACGGCGGTCGGCAGGGCGGCCGTCAAAAGCGGCTGCCATTCCTTCACGGCCATCAATACCGTAGCCGTACATCATGCTCACCTCGTCAACAAGCCCCAAGTCGAGCATCGAACCGTTGATGTGACCGCCACCTACTACCGCCAAGCGCTGAACACCGAACTCTCTTGCCAGAATTTCCATGGCAGCCTTGAGGTCAATAGCATCTTTGCCTACGGTAATATAAGAGATATTTTTGCTTTGCAGATATTGCAGATAGTCAACCCCTGCATCTTCTGAAAGAATCATCAGCAGCGGTTTGCCAAACTGCTCGGCGGTGTTATCACCCCAAAGCAGCGTGCCGCCAGTGTCAACACCAATGGCATAGGCTTGTGCATCAACAGCCTTATATACCTGCCGCTGAGCGCGAGCTGCCGTAGTGTCATTCTCAAACTCGCCCGGAAGCGCATAGTGCATCACTAAAGTAGTTTTGCCTTCGAGAGTCGATGGGCAGTCGAGAGCATCAAGAGCCTCGTAGTAGTGATTAGTGTCGTCAATCTGCTCGGTCATGCCGCAGTCGATGCGTCCGTCGAGCGATGCCATCATGTGGCAAATGATGTAAGGACGTTCCATAATTATTATTTCAGATAGGTGTTGAAGAAATCGGTGAGTTTATCGAATGGGATGTAGCCCTTGTCGCCTCCGTCGTATATGTCGCAATGGGTGGCATCGGGGACGATGAGCAATTCTTTGTTCTCAGGCACAGGATTAGGATTTCCCACAGTGTTGTAGCCCTCGGCCTTACCGTCAACCATATAGTGATAAGCCGCCTCGCCGAAGTAGCGGGAGTGAGCCTTCTCGCCGTGCAGCACGAGCACTGCCGAGCGTATCTCGTTGATGTAGTATAGGAAACGAGAATTGGCGTAGGCTTGAGTGCCTGTGACGCGCCAGCCGTCGGTAGAGTTGCTGCTGCGCTTGTGGTAGCCACGAGGAGTCTTGTAGTAGGCATGATAGTCTTTGACAAACTGAGGGGCATCGTCGGGCAACGGGTCAATCACACCGCCTGCCATTGCCAAGGGGGCGGTCAGTCGCTGTTTTGATAACGCTTCGCGCGCGGCATGTCGCGACTCCTCCTTGTCCTCGCTATCGAAATACCCGTTTCCGCTGACACGGGTCA
>CALAVD010000151.1 GCA_937892085.1 uncultured Prevotellaceae bacterium | reverse complement strand
CACGAGCCGCAAATTCCCATTCTGCTTCGGTTGGCAGGCGGAAGTTGCGCCCCGTCAGGGCATTGAGCCTTGTGATAAACTCTTGGCACTCATTCCAGCTTACATAATCTACAGGCAGATTATTGCCCACGTGCTGACTTGGGTTGCTGCCCATCACAGCCTGCCACAGCTCCTGCGTCACCTCGGTCTGACCGATGGCGAATGATGACAACGTCACCTGGTGGCGTGGGAACTCATCCTCGATAGCCAAGTCGTCACCTTCGAGGGCTCCCATCATGAACGTGCCGCCTTCCACCTCAACCATGGCAAAGGTGACGCCGTTGACGGTATATTCTGTGACGTCTGGCTCTGGTCCATTTATAAGAATGTTGTAAACATAGGTAACATCGGCACTGGTAATGAAGCCATCGCCATCCACATCGCTTGTGGCAAGATAGGTCTCATCATTATTGAGCAAGTAGTTGTAAAGAACAGTAACATCGGTGGCAGTCACCGCTCCGTCACCGTTCACGTCGCCGCGCTTGGCGGCTACGCCAAGCCAGAAGGCAACAAGCAAAAGTGAAATCAATAATTTCTTCATGATTATGTGTTTTTTTAGTTTTTGCAAAAGTATAAAAAATAAACAAGTAAACAAACAAAAATGATTTGTTTTGATTGCTTAAACCTTAATTTTGTTGAAATTTTGGGAAACATTGCTCTTGTTTCCAAATAATGTTGTAACTTCGTGCAATCTTTGCAAACATAGACTGAAATCACTAAAAACTATAATACAATGGAAGAAAAAATCAAAGCATTATTTAATGAGCGTTTCGGCTCAGAACCAGTGATGTATGCATCAGCTGGCCGTATTAACCTGATTGGTGAGCACACCGACTATAATGGCGGATTTGTATTCCCTGGAGCTATCGACAAGTGCATCATGGCAGGCATCAAAGAGAACGGCACCGACAAGGTGCGCGTGTATAGTGCCGACCTTGACGCTTACGCTGAGTTTGGCCTCAATGAGGAGGATAAGCCTCAAGAGCAATGGGCATGCTATGTGTTTGGCGTGTGCCGCGAGACAATCAAGCGTGGTGGTACTGTTAAAGGCTTCGATGCCGTGTTTGCCGGCAATGTGCCTCTTGGTGCAGGATTGTCGTCATCGGCAGCCCTGGAGTCGTGTTTTGCCTTTGCTCTGAACGATATGTTCAATGACAATAAGATCGACAAATTTGAACTTGCCAAGATAGGTCAGTCAACAGAGCATAACTACTGTGGCGTGAACTGCGGCATCATGGACCAGTTTGCCTCGGTATTTGGCAAGAAAGACCACCTCATGCGCCTCGACTGCCGCTCGCTCGAGCATAAATATTACCCATTCGACGCAAAGGGCTATAAGCTTGTACTTGTTGACTCGCGCGTGAAGCATGAGCTTGTTGATTCTCCCTATAACAAGCGCCGTGAGTCGTGCGAGCGCGTGGCTGCCACGCTGGGTGTTGAGACCCTGCGCGACGCCACTATGGAGATGCTTGAGGCCAACCGCGACAAAATCAGCGATGAGGACTACAAGCGTGCAGTGTATGTCATTGGCGAGAAGCAGCGTGTGCTCGACGTGTGCGACGCTCTGGAGCGCGGCGACTTCGAGACCGTGGGGCGATGCATGTATGAGACCCACGAGGGTTTGAGCAAAGATTACGAGGTTAGTTGCGTTGAGCTTGACTACTTGAATGATATTGCTCGCGAATGCGGCGTTACAGGTTCGCGTATCATGGGTGGAGGCTTTGGTGGCTGCACAATCAACCTCGTGAAAGACGAGCTTTACGACAAGTTCATAGCTACCGCCTGCGAGAAGTTCAACGAGAAATATGGCCACGAGCCAGTGATTTATGACGTGATTATCAGCGACGGCGCCCGCCGGGTATAGTTCACAGTTCGGGTTCACTGTTGGTTTGAACAAGCTGACGCTTGCACTACACAAACACGACCGACGCTTCACTTAACTCTCAACTCTCCCCTCTAAACTATAAAACTTGCGCGTAGCGCACTTAACACTTAACACTTATAAATGAAACCTACATTATTTGTTCTTGCTGCTGGTATGGGTAGCCGTTATGGTGGCCTCAAGCAGCTTGATGGTCTGGGGCCTCACGGTGAGACCATCATGGACTATTCCATCTACGATGCCATCCAGAGTGGATTTGGCAAAGTGGTGTTTGTGATTCGCCGCGACTTCGAACAGGAGTTCCGCGATAAGATTCTCTCAAAATATGAGAGCAAGATTCCCACCGAGGTGGTGTTCCAGTCGGTTGATGCACTGCCCGAGGGATTCACCTGTCCCGAGGAGCGCACCAAGCCCTGGGGTACCAATCACGCCGTGCTCATGGGCAAGGATGTGATAAAGGAGCCTTTTGCTGTGATTAACAGCGACGATTTCTATGGCCGAAACTCGTTTGAGGTGCTTGCCAAAGCGCTGAGCGAGCTGCCCGAGGGCGCTCACGACCGCTACTTCATGGTGGGCTTCAATGTGGGCAACACCATGAGTGAGAGTGGCACTGTGTCGCGCGGCGTGTGCGAGACCGAGAACGGCCTGCTCAAGAGCGTGGTGGAGCGCACCAAGATAGGATATGACGAGAACCACGACATCATCTTCACCGATGGCGACCTCGTGGAGAAACTTGAGCCTACCACTCCTGTTTCGATGAACTTCTGGGGCTTCACTCCCGACTATTTCGCTCACAGCGAGAAATCGTTTGTCAACTTCCTCAATCACAGCATCACCGTGCCCAAGAGTGAGTTCTTCATCCCCATCGTGGTGAGCGAACTCGTGGAGAGTGGGCAATCAACTGTTGAGGTGCTACGCACCGACTCTAAGTGGTTTGGAGTGACCTACAGCGAAGACCGTCCAGCTGTGGTGGAGAAGTTTGCCGAGCTGCACCATCAAGGTGTTTATCCCGAAAAGATGTTCTAAAGGTGTGACGTTCTCATGGCCGACCTTCAAGACAATAGTGCAATTATAGAGAACTTTAGCAGCTATCTCAAGGCTCATGGCAAGCGCAAGACTCCTGAGCGTTTTAAGATTCTTGAGAAGGTGCTGGAGTTTAAGAAGCAGTTTACTGTCGAAGATTTGGGCAAGGTGATGTTAGAGGATAATTTCCTCGTGAGCACGTCCACATTATATAATACTGTGGATATCCTTGTCCAGGCCAAAATTTTGAGAAAAAGTGACTTAAAAGCCGATGTCGTATCCTACGAGCGCGTTGA
>CALAVD010000150.1 GCA_937892085.1 uncultured Prevotellaceae bacterium | reverse complement strand
CACTCTTAGGCAACGCATTGCCGACGGCTCATTAAACACCCAAGCCGTCAAACGGATAGTGACTCAGCTATGTGACGCACTCATCCACATGCACCAACACCAAATCACTCATCGTGATCTCAAGCCCGAAAATATCATGATTACCAACGATGGCAATCATGTGAAACTAATCGACATGGGGAGTGCCGATAGTGATGTATATGCCACACTCAAACTCAACTCAGGAACGCGAAAGTATGCTGCACCCGAGCAAATGAAGGACAACCAGCAAGTGGATAGCAGTGCTGATGTATGGGCTCTGGGAACAATTACCCGCGAACTGACCAACAGCGTCCCGTGGTGGCAACGCGAGCGATTGTTGCGCGTTGCACGACGTTGCACTCGCACCGAACCTCATCGTCGATGCTCCTTGCAGTGGGTAAAAGCAGAGGTCAACCGGTCAATATTTAGCCACAGACTCATTATTATGGGGATAGCTGCAATGGTGTTGATAGCAGCAATTAGCGTAGTGCTTAGTTCGCCAATGACGTTCAAGGGGTGGATGACTAACACCTTGAATGTGATGTTCTCCACCGACACATCACCAGGTCAAGCTGTTGACTTGAGATTGAGTGTGAAATGGGCCGACCGCAACGTTGACGCCACTTCGCCCGTGAACTTTGGCTCCTACTATACCTACGGAGAACTAAAGCCTAAAATTCGCTACACACAGTCAACCCAGCAGTGGCTTGACGACAGCAAGTGGAACGGTCCCGTCGATGGCGAAGACATCGACCCGCAATGGGATGTTGTACGGCAAAAATGGAAAGGAAACTGGCGCACCCCACCTATAACTAATTGATGGAATTGATTAATAACTGCCACTGGCAATGGACGCAACAAGATGAAGTTCCAGGATACCGTGTGACTGGACCCAGTGGAAAAAGCATATTCCTTCCTGCTGTAGGCTTCATCAGGGGGATGATACCTGAGCAGGTGGGCACCGCAGGGTTTTACCGAACCACCACGTCAAAGCCACAAGTGCCTGGCGACGCCATGCAAGTTGACTTCTACAGCGATGGACGCATCTGGCACTTTGGCACTGGAGGCTATATTGGCATGGCTGTGCGCCCTGTGTGTGAATAACAACGAGCTTCCACAGCTTACAATTTTCACCCAAGCACACTAAACGCGAGGAAGAAGTCGCCGAGATTGCCTCACTCCTGCTCTCGCCTTGGTTTATAAATAACTTATATCCAAACTTTTTCATAAAAACAACAAAAAGTAAAAACTTTCTTACTAAGAAGTTTGTTCCTAACAAAGTTATTTCATATCTTTGCAGCGTTAAACTTAATGACCTACGATTATGAACGACATTAATCCTTTTGTTTTCGGAAAAGCTGCAGAAGGTGAATACTTTACCGACCGTCAAGAAGACGCTAAACGCCTAAATGCCAACCTCACTCATGGAATCAATACCATATTGATTTCACCACGACGATGGGGGAAGACTTCTCTCGTCAAGAAAGTGATTTGTGAAATTACTAATCCAAGCATAACACCTATCTATATCGACATTTTTCAATGCAAGTCGGAACATGAGTTCTATCATGCCTTTGCCTCAACTATAATAAAACAGACTTCATCAAAGCTTGAGGAATGGACCGAGATGGCAAAGACATTCCTTTCACGAGTGTCACCAAAATTCTCCTTTGGACCAGACCCCATGAGCGATTTCTCAATGTCATTTGAATGGAATCCAAAAGATGACTCCGATTTAGACATACTGCAATTGCCCGAGAAAATTGCACAAAAAAAAGACATCAGGCTCATTGTATGCTTAGACGAATTTCAGCAGATAGGCGACTTTTCCGATTCCGTGAAATTCCAAAAGAAATTGCGCTCGGTTTGGCAACATCAGCAGAATGTAACTTACTGTATGTTTGGCAGCAAGAAACACCTGATGGAGCAATTCTTCAACGACAAGAGCATGCCATTCTTCAAATTTGGCGACATGATGTTCTTGAAGAAAATACCCACACAAGAATGGGTGCCATTCATTTGCGACAAGTTTAAAGAGACTGGAAAGGCTATTACTGTGGAACAAGCCTCCAAGATTTGCGAAACGACAGACAATCTTTCCTCCTACGTACAGCACTTAGCTTGGATTATTTGGTATAAATCAGGCAATGTCGTCACTAACGAAAACATCAACTCGGCAATCAACGACCTTCTTGAGCAAAATAGGATTTTTTTCCAAAGAGAAGTCGAGCAACTATCTGAATTGCAAATGAATTTCCTTAGGGCTGTAGCCAGCGGCATTACTACCGGCCACAGCAGCAAGGAAATTATCAAGAAATACAGGCTTGAATCGTCTGCAAACGTAAATGCAATAAAGAAAGCCCTGCTAAAAAAAGACATCATCGACATTGAAGGACAAACCGTGACAATCAACGACTCCCTCTTCAAGCTATGGATTCAGCGCCAGCAGTTCTTTGATTAGAAAGAAAATCCAAGAAATTTGTTATGGCATAAACAGCCTAAAAAAATGAGACAAAGGGAATGTTTTTCTCTTTGTCTCATTTTTGATTTTAGTATGCTCTAAAGACTATGCTTTGTTGAACTTTTCTTTGCCTTGCTTGCAGCGGGGGCAGCGCCAGTCGTCGGGGATGTCTTCGAAGGGGATGCCGTCGTGCTCGGCTGGGTCGTAGACATAGCCGCAGACGGAGCAGACGTACTTGCCTGAGGCTTCTTGCTT
>CALAVD010000149.1 GCA_937892085.1 uncultured Prevotellaceae bacterium | reverse complement strand
CCCACAATCTCGGTGCCTGTGACGCGGATGCCGCGGTTCTGAGCACAGCGGCTCACCTCGTCAAATGCCACGTGGAGCGGGGTGGTGTTGATGTCGGTGATGTTCATCGACACCTGTGCGATTTTATATTCGTCGATGTACCAGCCAATGGCCTTGGTGCCCTTGAGGGTACCGGGCTGCATGATGGTGTTTCCGTTTTCGTCCTTTTTGGGAGTGCCGGTGATGGGGTTGCCCTCACGCACGGGACGACCCTTCTCGCGTACGTCAAACGCGATGGCGTTAGCACGGCGGGTACTGGTGGGGGTCAGGTTGAAATTTGTGGCGATGAGGAAGTCGCGGGCACCAACTGCTGTACAGCCAGTGCGTGCTACTTGCTCGTCGATGGGACGTGCGCCAAAGTCGGGGGCTCCATCTTTCGACGACAGTTTCTCGGCAAGAGCCTCATACTCACCCTTGCGGCACACTGCCAAGTTGCGGCGCTCGGGAGTGAAGGCGGCAGCCTCATAGCAGTAGCAAGGAATCTGGGCTTCGCTGGCGATGCGCTCGGCAAGCTTGCGAGCCAGCTCGGCACACTCCTCAAGAGTTATGCCGGCGATAGGGATGAGCGGGCACACATCGGTGGCGCCCATGCGTGGGTGAGCACCGTGATGCTGGCGCATGTCGATGAGTTCGCCTGCGCGTTTCACTGCCTGAAAAGCTGTTTCAACTACAGCTTCGGGGCTTCCTACAAAGGTGACCACGGTGCGGTTTGTTGCCTCCCCAGGATCCACGTCGAGCAGTTTCACACCCTTAGCCTGGCGAATAACGTCGGTAATTTGGTTAATCACATCCATGTTGCGGCCCTCGCTGAAGTTGGGCACGCATTCAATAAGTCGGTTCATGTTGTTTTTTTAGGTTGTTTTATAGTTAGTTGAGTTGATTTTTTCTAAAGATTTTAGAAGTTCTAGATTTTCTAGACATTCTATATTGTGCATTGTGAATTGTGCATTCTGCATTGTGCATTATGCATTGTTAATAGGCTCTGCCTGTTGCAGCAAGGAGGGTGTTGTGCATGAGCGAGACGATGGTCATGGGACCCACGCCGCCAGGCACTGGAGTGATGTAGCTGCACTTGGGAGCCACGTGCTCGAAATCCACGTCGCCACACAATCGCCAGCCGCGCTCGCGGGTGCTGTCCTCCACGCGGGTGGTGCCCACGTCAATTACCACGGCACCTTCTTTCACCATATCCTCCTTAACAAACTCGGGGCTGCCTAAGGCTGCAATCAGGATGTCGGCTTGCAGGCACATCTCCTTGATGTTAGGCGTTGCGCTGTGGCACACCGTGACGGTGCAGTTTCCGGGCTGAGCCTTCTGCATGAGCATGTTGGCGATGGGCTTGCCCACGATGTTGCTGCGTCCTAACACCACGCAGTGCTTGCCGCGTGTGTCGATGCCGTAGCGCTCCAGCAGCATCACAATGCCCGAGGGGGTTGCGGGCTTGAAGCATGGCAGGCCTATCATCATGCGTCCCACGTTCACGGGGTGGAAACCGTCAACGTCCTTGCGGTAGTCGATGGCCTCTATCACGGCTTCCTCGTCGATGTGCTTGGGAAGCGGCAGTTGCACGATAAAGCCGTCCACGCCCTTGTCGTTGTTTAGCTCTTGTATTTTTGCAATGAGTTGTTCTTGAGTCACATCGTCATCAAAGCGTATTAGCGACGAGTCAAACCCGCACTGCTCACATGCCTTCGTTTTAGATGCCATGTAACTCTCACTGCCCCCGTCATGACCCACGAGCACGCCCACAAGATTTGGGCGGCGGCCACCTGAAGCCACTATCTCCTTAACCTCGGCAGCAATTTCTTCCTTAATCTGCGCCGATATTTTCTTTCCGTCTATTATCTGCATATAGTAGTTTTTTTATTAATGTGCAAAATTACGTAAAATTCATATATCAGCCACAACAACCACTCACTTTTAACGCACTTTTGCAGTTGCATTGACGCTAAATAGTCAGCCCAAAACATAAAAGGGGGGTCTATAAATTAATTACAAATTGGATATTATAAAAAAAAGCACTATTTTTGTCGCTTAAATAATAATGAACCAACTTCACAATGGAAGAACTCCAAATACAATCACTGATTACCGACCTGGCGTTGATACTGACGCTTGGCGCCGCCGCGACCATCATCTTTAAACTCCTCAAGCAGCCGGTGGTGCTGGGATATATCGTTGCCGGCTTCATCGCCAGTCCTCATTTCGCCTATTCCCCGTCGGTGGGCAATGAGGCGAATATCGAGTTCTGGGCGCAGTTAGGCATCATTGTGCTGCTGTTCTCGTTAGGACTGGAATTCAGCTTCAAGAAACTCATCAATGCTGGTGGGTCGGCAATTTCTACCGCCCTGATAATAGTGCTGGGAATGATGAGCACGGGCTTTGTTATTGGCAAGAGCATGGGGTTCACGTCGGTCAACAGCATCTTCCTTGGTGCCATGTTGTCAATGTCGTCAACGACCATAATCCTCAAGGCGCTCACCGACCTGAATATGCGTCACCGCAAGTTTGTGCCCGGGGTGTTTGCTGTGCTCATAGTTGAGGACCTCTTCGCAGTTGTGATGATGGTGATACTTTCATCTATAGCCATTGACGAGACGGTGGCAGGCGGCGAGATGGTCAAGAGCATCCTTAAGTTAGCATTCTTCCTCATCATTTGGTTTGTGGTGGGATTGTTTTTGATACCCACCATGTTCCGCAAGTTCAGGCACATCATCAGCGACGAGATGATGCTTATCATCGCCATGGGGCTGTGCTTCCTGATGGCGATATTCTCGGTGGCGAGCGGTTTCTCGCTGGCACTTGGTGCCTTTGTGATGGGCTCGATACTTGCCGGCACCCCCGATGCTGAGCGCATAGAACGCATCGTCAATCCGGTGAAAGACCTCTTTGGTGCGGTGTTTTTTATCTCGGTGGGTATGATGGTCAATCCGCAAGTGATAGTGCAGTATGCCGGTATCATCACTCTTCTCTCGGTGGTGGTGATAGTGGGGATGATAATATTTGGCACAAGTGGCATGCTCGCTACTGGTCAGCCTCTCAAGATTGCCATGGAAAGCGGTTTCAGCCTCACGCAGATTGGTGAGTTCTCTTTCATTATCGCCACCTTAGGCACTACGCTTGGTGTGCTTGACGCGAGCATTTATCCCATCATTGTGACAGTGAGTGTGATTACTACGTTTACCACTCCATTCTTCATCAAGAGTTCGCTGCCCTGTTATAATTTTGTGGAGAAGCACTTGCCCAAGAAGTGGAACGCGCTGCTCGATGGATACAGCAAGACAGCTAATGCCGATGTGAAGCCGTCGCACCGCAATATGTGGGTGAGCATTGTCAAGCGTCACGCCACTCGTCTTGTACTCTACTCGGTGGTGATAGTGGCGGCAACCTTCATGTTGCGCACCTATCTAATACCTCTTGTGGTGAAGCTTCTTGAACCCATGATGAGCCACAACCTTGCATTGCTTACCAGCGTGGTGGGGTCGTTGCTGGTGCTCTCACCATTCTTTTATGCAATTATCAATCCCAAGATTACCCGCAAGGAGCGAAAGACACTGCTTGCCGCTGATGCCGGCGGGTTGGTGGTGATGCCTCGCGTGGTGATGATGATTGTGGGAGGTATGCTCACGGTGGGGCTTGTGACGTTGTTGCTGTCGGGTTTCTATCCCAGTGTAACTTCAGTGTTAGTGGCGCTGGTTTATATAGTGGTGCTGCTGTTGTTGCTTGCACCAATGGCGCGCAAGCAGCTTGACAGTGTTGAGAAGCGCTTCATCAGCAATGTCAATGAACGGGAGAATCGCCGCACCGGCAAAGAGAATAATCTTGTGAGCGACATGCACCTCGCCTTCATGACTGTGGGCTATGGCTGTCCCTTTGTGGGAGAGCGCCTCAAGAATGCTGACCTGAGGCGGAAATATGGGGTGAATGTTGTTGCCATTCAGCGAAACTCTGTGCGTTATCCCATTCCCACGGGCAACATGCGCATCTTCCCCGGCGACCAGATAGGTGTGATAGGCACCGACGATCAGATACAGACACTCTTGCCATTACTTGAAGACAAGGGCACTGTGAATGATGCCACATCGGCCGATGTGCAGTTCACACACTTCGCAATTTCCGAGACATCGCCACTGATAGGCAAGAAACTTGCCGGTGCTCGCCTCAGAGAAGACTACAAATCGTTGCTTGTGTCGGTTGAGCGGGGCGATGACAACTTCTTGTCGCCTACACCCGATATCGAGTTTGAGGCAGGCGATGTGCTATGGATTGTGGGTGACAAAGAACTGATGAAGAAGCTGAAATAAGATTTTTAGTTTATTGGTTTTTGGGTGCTTAGTTCTATAGACAATATAGATTTTCTATAAAAACTCTAAACTGTGAACTATGACCTGTGAACTATTTCGGCATATAGTCTCGGTATTTCTCGTCTTCGCTGACTTCTTCGGGTTTGAAGCGTGAGTTGTTGTCCGCCGCTGCCTCGCGAAGGGGAGGCTGCTCTTGAGGCTGTTGTTCTACATTCTCCTTAGATTTCCTGCCAATCTTGTGAAACTCGCCGTGAATGGTGTGTCCCACCTTGCCAATCTGTCTCTTGCTCGACTCGAAACGCTTGTCGATGCCTTCCTCTATGCGCCTGTTGAACTCAAACGGCATGAGCGACACCAGTGCCGAGATAAAGGCGAGGATGGTAAACGTGGAGCTTAGATAGAAACCTGACCGCAGGCCATCGATTGGCATGCCTTCGCTGAACTCGGTGTCGGCAGCCACTTCGGGGTTGTGCACCAAGGGGAGACCTTGAAATTTAGTCAACACGCTGACAAAGAAAAATATAGCCAGCAGAATAAGGATAGCATCGATAATGCCCCACCAGCGGCTGCGCAGACAGTTGAAGCCGATTGCTAAAAAAAGCGTGATGAAAGGCGTGAGGGCAAATGCAGTGAATCGCGCCTGCTTGTAGGTGAGCAGACTCGCCGAGAAGTCCATGCCGCTGATGCTGCCCATGTGAGTGATTTCAAATAAAGGCAGGAACACGTAAAATACCAGCGCAAGAACGAGTAATATGTTAGTGATAGGTTTCATTTCTATATACTTATTTATATAATAACTGAAAAAATAGTGATTTTAGTGTGAAAGAGGGAAGATTATTTGATTTATTGTTTTTACTTATTAGTTTTTCTATTGCTCTTTTGTTAAAATGTCCTATTTTTCCACGCAAAATTTGGAAATTAGCACAGAATCTTAATCGCATTTTTGTTGTCTTTGTTTGATGAAAAACGGATGAAAACGCCATCGTGCATTGATTCTGGGGGACTCTCGCAAAGTCGCACCTACCGGTGTCGCAAAGCCGCGCAAGCGCGGTATAAATAAATTCCTGCGAAGCAGGCTTTGCGACGAGCTACGCTCGCAACTTTGTGAGATTATCTCCCCACCCGGGGCTTTGCAGCGTGTGAGCACCTAACGCCATTCTGCATTATGGAGGTTTTTCGGTTCAGTCGCAAAAAGATTGTTGTCTTTGTTTTTATTTGTTGTTTTTGTTTGATAAAAGTGACATCGCTCACAGCAGATACGTTGAATAAGAGACCTCTTAAAAAATGTTAAGAAATTTAGATGTTGTGACAAAAGTGTTATACCTTTGTAGTGTATTAGTTAAGTAGTACACTAATTCAGTGGTATAATTAATAATTCAAAAATACAATATTATGTTATCAATCAACAATTTAACCTTTAGCTACAACAAGCGCTTTGGAGATTTGTTCCATGAGCTGTCGTTTGAATTGAATGCTGGCAATGTTTATGGCCTGGTAGGAAAAAACGGAGCCGGCAAGTCCACACTCATTAATTTGATGACGGGGTTGCTCACACCCGGGAGCGGTGAGGTGACTCTCGACGGCGTGAACGTGCGTGAGCGGTTGCCCAAGACCATCGGCGACATCTTCCTGGTGCCCGAGGAGATAGAATTGCCTCATCTCACTTTGAAGAGCTATGTGAGCATAAACGCACCGTTTTATCCAAATTTCTCGAGCGACGACCTAAAGCGCTACCTCGACATTTTTGATATGGGAGGCGACATGGATGTGAAGCTTCACTCACTGTCGATGGGCCAAAAGAAGAAAGTGTTTATAGCATTTGCTTTTGCCACAAACACCAGAGTGCTCATCATGGATGAGCCCACCAATGGTCTCGACATCCCGAGCAAGAGCCAGTTTCGCAAACTTGTGACTACCGGCATGACCGACGACAAGATGATGCTCATCTCCACTCACCAGGTGCGTGACATCAGCGAGATTCTTGACCATGTAACTATCATCGAGCAGAGCAAAGTGCTGCTCAATGCTTCCATTGCGGAGGTGACGGGTCGCTTGGCGTTCCGCCCCATGCGCGAAGGTGACCAGCCACTTTTTGTCCAACCCAGTGTGATGGGAGCGCTCGTTGTCGTTCCTGCCGAGTCTGGTGAAGAGACAGCCGTTGACCTGGAGATGCTTTTCAACGCTACTCTTCAAAATCCCGATGCTATTAACCAATTGTTTAACGCCTCAAAATGATTAAAACTATGAATACCGTCAGTCAAACTTTCAACTGGAGCCGTTTTGTGGCTACCTTGCGCAAAGAAGTAGTGGAAAACCGTCGCACTATCCTGTTCTCAGTAATTGGCATCTATGCAATGTTGGCAATCATCATGATTTTGGGTAACCTGACAACAGGAACTCCCGCTGAAAACGCAATCGTGATGTCAACAAATATTCCGTATTCAGTTGTGTTTATGCTTCTTTCATTTGTTGTTTGTGCCATCTCGTCGATGGCTTTCAAGAGCATGACTACCAAAGCTGGTCGCACCAGTCTCATGATGTCGCCGTCGTCGTCACTTGAGAAGTTTGTTGTGAACCTCCTAATCTATGTGGTGGCGATGTTTGTGTTGTTCTTTGCTTGCACACAACTTGCCGACCTCACTCGCATAGCTGTGCTGAAACCATTTGAGACCAAAAATTTTGTCGTGCCTGGTTCCATCAACTTTGCTAATGTCAAGACCTTCACCTTCATGGCCGACGGCTCTTCCTCTAACTCTTTTGTGTTCTGGGTGGGCATGAGCTTGTTTATTGGCACAATCGCCAATGCCGCAATGTATTTTCTCGGCAGTGTCGTGTGGCCTCGACTGTCGCTACTCAAGACTTTTGTCACAATCTTTGCTGCTCAAAGTACTCTTTTAATAATATTAATTGTGCTAATTAATGTGTGCGCCGAACCACACGTTTTTGGTCAATGGTTTCGTGATTTTATGAAATCTGGTGGTTTCTTTAAGTTGTCGTGTGCAATCTCTCCTGTGCTCGCTGTTGGGGCATTCGCTCTGTCGTGGATACTATTTAAGCGCAAAGATGTTGTTTCATTAAAATGGTGGAAATAAATTATGAACTTCAAAGATAACAGAGCAATTTATCTGCAAATCGCCGACCGCATTGGCAACCGCATTCTCTCGGGGGAACTCGCCCCAGAGGGCAAGATCTCGAGCGTGCGGGAACTGGCAGCAGAGATTGAGGTGAACGCCAACACCGTGGCACGAACCTATGAATACTTGCAGCAGAATGGTGTGATCTACACCAAGCGCGGGCTGGGTTACTACGTGAGCCCCGATGCCAAGGAGAAAATCGTTGCCATGCGCCGTGATCAACTCATGCGTGGCGAGATGGAGTATTTCCTGGGGCAACTTAAGGCAGTGGGCATCACACCTGTCGAACTCCAGGAAATGTATCAAGATTTTCTCAAACGCTAACATTGTTTTTCGTTTTTTTATAAAAATTTATGCAGCAAATGGAGGCGCTTTTGCGTCTAATGGATAAAAACAGCAAATAAAAGTAAGAAGTATGATGAAGAAAATTATTGCAACAGTGTTTATGGCACTTTGTGCGTTGCTGATGTTAGCTCAGCAGCCTATGAGCGTGCAGTGCCAAGTTAATGATACCGAGGGAGAGGGTGTCCCCTTCGCCACAATCTATATCTATCACAGCAACGACACCGCCACGGTGCTATCGAGCGATGTGAGCGATGCCTTTGGTAAGGTGGACCACAAAATATCGAAGCCAGGCTCTTATCTCATGAAGATTTGCTTCGTGGGAATGACCGACGAAAGCCGCACTTTTGAGGTTAGCAGCAAGGCACCAGTTGCCAATTTGGGGACTGTGGTGCTCTCCACCTCATCGACCATGCTCAAAGAGGTGGTGGTGAGCACACAGCGCCAGCTCGTCAAGACCGAGATTGACCGCCTCTCCTACGATGTGCAGGCCGATGCCGACAGCAAGACCAACAACGTGCTCGACATGCTCAAGAAGGTGCCTATGGTCACCGTCGATGGGCAGGACGAAATACGTGTGAAAGGCTCCACCTCGTTTAAGATTTACCGCAACGGTCATCCTGAGCCTGCCCTGAGCGGAATGAACATGAAGGAGATCCTCAAGGTGATACCAGCCAGCATGATCAAGAGGATAGAGGTGATTACCGACCCGGGAGCAAAATATGATGCCGAGGGCACAAGTGCCATTCTCAACATTGTCATGGCCGATGGCAGCGATGGAGCGGTGAACGGCGTGACAGGAACACTGGGCTTGGGTGTGGACAATACCGGCAGTATGAACGGCAGCGCCAATGTCACCTCGCAAATTGGCAAGGTGGTGGCATCGCTCGACTACGGCTACCACGGCCAGAACCGCCACCGTGCCCACAACTTCCAGGAGGGCGAGCACACCTACGCTAACACTGGCAACACTTTATATAGCTTTAACGACTCGCGTGCCAAGGTCAACGTGCACTACGGCGACTTGAGTGCCAGCTGGGAACCCGACACCACCAACCTCGTGTCGATGTCGTTTGGCGGATTCTATTATGACTATCGTGGCGACGGTTTGAGCAACGCCAGCATGACTGACCGTGACGGCAACATCCTGTATAAGTACACCACCATAGGACATTCTCCAAAGGGCGATTTCTATGACCTGCATGGCCGCCTCGACTATCAGCACAAGACGCGTCATCCTGGCGAAGTGCTCACAATGAGCTACATGCTATCTACCAACCACAATGGCAGCAAGACTATCTCCACCTTCACCGATATGGAGAACTGCCCGTTCCTCTACAACGGACAGGTGAGCGACTCTAAAGAGAATTTTGCTGAGCACACCTTCCAGTTTGACTGGACGCGCCACTTTGCCAAGTATCACAAGTTTGAGACTGGCGTGAAGTACATCAACCGCTTGAACAAGAGCGAGGCGACCTACGAGTTCATGGGTGTGCCCGAGATGGACAGCTTCACGCTCTTCAACCACCGAACACATGTTGCTGCTGCCTATGTGAGCCACACCTTCAGCAAGGGAAACTGGACCACACGCGAGGGACTGCGTTATGAGTATAGCCGCCTCAATGCCGAGTTCCCTGAGGCTCCACAGGACAATTACCACCGCAACCTCAGCGACTGGGTGCCCGACCTGAGCCTGGAGTACAAGTTTGACTGGGCACATAGCCTTAAAGTGAACTACAGCACCAGCATTAAGCGTCCTGGCATCAGCTACCTGAATCCCGCTATCAACGAGGGACCCACCAGCCGCAGCTTCGGTAATCCTCACTTGAGCAGTTCGCGCAACCACTCTATCACGCTCTCCTATATGCAGATTGGTTCAAAACTCACTTTCAACGTGAGCCCTTTCATCTCTTTCAGCACCAACGAGATTACTGGCATTCAGTATGCCGAGGGCGACATCCTCGTGTCAACTTACGACAACACCCTCAAGACTCGCAGCATAGGTCTGAACGGATTCTTGCAGTGGACGATAGGCCCCAAGACCAGCTTCGTGTTCAACGGCAACGTGGCGCACAACCGCCACAAGAGCGACCAACTCGGGCTCGAGAACAAGCGGTGGAGCTCATTCTGCTACGGTCAGCTCAACCAGCAACTGCCGTGGAAAATCAGGCTCAGCGTGAGCGCCGGTGAGTGGAGTGGGGGGATCAACGGACTCTACGGCTACAACAATGGCAACTGGTTCTACAACCTTGCCCTGCAACGCTCGTTCCTCAAGGAAGATCGCCTAACAGTGCGCCTGAGTGCCGACCGATTCTTCCACGGCAAGTACGCCTCGATGAAGAGCTACACTAACCAGGGCGACTACACTGGCTGGGACAAGACCAGCTTTATGATGCGAGGCTTCAGGCTTACCGTCAGCTACCGATTTGGCTCGCTCAAGGCACGCGTGAAGCAGACCGACAAGACCATCGAGAACAACGACGTGGTGGGAGGCAGCAAGCAAGGCGGACAAGGCCAAAGCACTCAACAAGGCGGCCAGCAGATGGGAAATTAATCAATGCACAATTCTTAAATCATAATTAGAAAAAAGACTCATTCATACGGTAATAATTGTTTTTTTAGCGACATGGCGCTTTTATTGATATGCCATGTCGCTGAGTTTTATAGATCCGTCAACAAAAAAGTCATATAAAATGGCAGAGTGAGAATAGCCCCGCTTCGACCTATGTTATAATCTCCCACTTTCAATGCGTGATAGATGTGGTAATGCTCTGGGTGTTTAAGGACAGTTTGCAGCGATTTTGTGTTGCCAGTACGTGCTTTACATTCCACAGGGCAGCATTCTCCTTTGTATCTTATGAGAAAGTCGAGTTCAAGTCCACCTTCTTTTTGGAAATAATAGAGTTTGCGTCCCATCTTGCAGAATATGTCGGCAGCGAGGTTCTCGAAAATGGCACCTTTGTAGCCTAGCATATCGCCTTGAAGAATGCTCCAAGCAGTGCCATCGTCAAGCATACTAATCAGCAGTCCAATATCTGTTAAATACACTTTAAAAACATCGTTGATGGCATTTCCGCCAAGTGGCAGTTCTGTTATCGAGGTATTATGGCATCTCTGAATTATTCCTGCGTCCTCAATCCATTGTAAACTTCCGGCATATTGGCTGGAGCGCGCCCCTTTGCGTATTACAGAGTATTGGAACTTTTTGTTCTCTTTGGCCAATTGCGCCGGTATTGATTCAAAGCACTCTCTTATGCGAGACTTATCCTCTTGAAGTGCATTTTTCAACATGTCGGCTTTATAGGTCTCGACAATTCCGTGTTGCACTTCGAGTACATCGTTTATGTTGTTGGTCTCCAAGAACGTCACCACCGCCTCGGGCATCCCTCCAACTACCACATAGCGCAGCAGCAGCTCGCGCATACGTTGGTGAATAGCTTCGTTCACAGGACTCTCTTTCTCCAGACAACTGCGCAGATAGTCTATGTGTTGTTGCTGTATACCATTTGCCCAAAGCCATTCTTCGTAATCCATAGGATACATGGTGATGATTTGCTCATACCCCACTGGAATAGAGGCATTAGCCTCTTCTTCTCGTTCTTCTTTGGTTTTGTAGCCATTGACACCGAGCAATGAACCAGTACAAATGACATCATATCGTCCGTCGAGTTTGAAAAATTTCAGTGAAGAGCGAGCATTTGGACAGTCTTGAATCTCGTCAAATACCAAACAAGTTTTTCCTGGTACAAACTTTGATTCTCTTATTCCAGCCGAAATATTCATTAATAAAGTGTCAACGTTAAGAGCTCCAGCAAAGAATGCTTTATATTCTTTGTGTTCATGAAAATCAAGATATATGACATGATTGTAGTGCTTGTTGGCAAAATCAAGCACGGAACTGGTTTTTCCACATTGGCGACATCCCTTTATAACCAATGGTTTATGGTCTTTTTTTGCTTTCCAAGCAATAAGTGTTTGTTCAATTTTTCTTTTATACATAATCTTTGGTTTTTACATTTTTCGGGGCGACTTTTTACCGAAGGCACACATTTTTCGGGGCGACTTTTTGCCGAATGCATACACTTTTCGGGGCGACTTTCGGGTGCAAATATACACTTTTCTTGGCGAGTTTCCAAATGATGAAAAGGAAATTTTGTTTTTGGGCAGCTTTCATTTTGTATTTTTCTCGGTTTGCATTAAATTTGCAATCTTAAAGTTTTGAGATATGGAATTCCGTACAATGATACACCCTCGCGAGGGCGAGCATTTCATGCGTCACAGCGACAAGATGATGCTCATTGGGTCGTGCTTCAGCGATAACATCGGTGCAAAGCTGCGCGATGCTATGATTAATGTGATAGTGAACCCCTTTGGCACTATCTTCAACCCGTTGAGTATAGCTAATGGCGTAGATAAGATTATCGATAACGTCACGATAGCTGGTGTCGAGTTGTTTATGAGCAGCGGGGTGTGGAACAGCTATGATTTCCACTCTCGTTTCTCGATGGCCAGCAAAGATGCCGCATTGCGGCGCATGAATAGCAGCATCAGTGAGGCGCATGAGCATCTCAAAGACTGCAACACGCTGGTGCTCACGCTGGGCACGGCGGTGGTGTATCGCCGCCGCGACACTGGCGAGGTGGTGACCAACTGCCACAAGGTGCCGCAGCAGGAGTTCACGCGCCGCCTGGCGAGCGTTGAGGAGATTACCGAGACGCTGACGCATGCTCTGGAGCGTCTTCACGAGTTCAACTCCTCGTTGAGGATACTGTTCACCGTGAGTCCCATTCGCCACATCGCCGACGGCTTGGAAATGAACTCGTTGAGCAAAGCGGTGTTGAGGGTCGCCATCAACAATGTGGTGCGGCAGTTCAAGGGCTTTGTGGAATATTTCCCCGCTTTTGAGATTGTGATGGACGACTTGAGAGACTACCGATTCTATTCTGCCGACATGGTTCATCCCAGCGACACGGCAATAGAGTACATCTGGCAGACGTTCCAAGCCACTTATTTTGATGACCGTTCCACTCAGGCGATAGCTCGCTGCGAACGCGTGAGCAAGCGCCTCAAGCACCGCCCCATGAGCAACAATCCCGACGTGGTAGCGCGCTTCAACGCCGACACCCAAGCCGTGATTACCAATCTCAAGAAAGAATACCCTTATATAAAGTGTTAAGTTTTAAGTGTCATGTGTTAAGTGCGTCACTTCCACATTTCCCTTCCTCTCAACTATTAACTATAAACTATGAATTAATATGAAATACTCCATTCAAGAAATAGCGCAAGTGCTGGGCATTGAGACCAGCGAGCTTCGCAATAAGAAGGCTGAGGTGAGCCTGCTACTCACCGACTCGCGGTCGCTCACTTATCCTGCCGAGACACTGTTCTTTGCACTGCCCACTAACAATGACGACGGTCACCGTTATGTGATGCATCTCTATAACAAGGGCGTGAGGAACTTTGTCATTGAGTATAGTGGCAACATCGATGTCAATGCCATGCGCGAGGCCAACTTTCTCAGAGTGGAGAGTTCGCTCGACGCGATGCAGGCTATTGCCACCTACCACCGCAAGCGATTCCGCATCCCCATCATAGGCATCACGGGCAGCCGCGGCAAGACCACCGTCAAGGAGTGGCTTTATCAGCTCTTGAGCGAAGACTACCACATCGTGCGCTCGCCGCGTAGCTACAATTCGCAGATTGGTGTGCCACTTTCGTTGTGGGACATCGACGACAACACCGACCTCGCCATCATCGAAGCTGGAATCTCTACTACTGGCGAGATGGCAAGGCTGCAAGCCATGATTAGGCCCACGGTGGGCGTGATCACCAACATCGGCGACGAGCATAACGACGGCTTTGCGTCGATGCAGGAGAAAATCGAGGAGAAAGCAAAGATACTGACCAGCTGCGAGAGTATTGTGTATTGTGCCGACGACGAGTTGGTGGCAACCACTATCGACCCCATCCTCTATGTGGCACAAGATGTGGCATGGTCGCGCAAAGATGAGGATAAAACATTATATATCAGTAAGGTGGTTAAGCGCAGCAACCAAGCCAAAATGGAGTGCGTGCACGACGGCGACACTTTTGTTCTCGACGTGCCGTTCTCCAGCGACCGCGATATTGAGAATGTGGCAACTTGCGTGTCGGTGCTGCTGTATTTTGGCATGAGCCATAGCACCATAGTAGAACGTGTTAAACGTCTGGCGCCAGTGGGCACACGCATCAATGTGATTGAGGGCGTGAACGAATGCACCATCATCGCCGACGGATACACCAGCGACTACAATTCCCTCACTCCAGCCCTCGACTTCATGCTTCGCCGCTGCAACTCGCAACAGCACACCACGGTGATTTTGAGCGACTTGCTGCCCGAGACATTTGCCGACGATGAACTCTACATTCGCGTGAGCGAGTTGCTCAACAGCAAGGGCATCACGCGGCTCATAGGCATTGGTCCCGACATGTGCCGCTATAGCAAGTATTTCAACTCGGGCAAGGACTTGTTCTTCGATTCCACAGCGAGCTTCCTTGCCAGCATGTCGCAAGGCGACTTCGACAACGAGACGGTGCTGATAAAAGGTGCATCGAACTTCGAGTTTTACCAAATAGTGGAGATGCTGGAGGTGCGACGCCACCAGACGGTGGAGGAAATTGACCTTAACGCGCTGGCTCACAATTTCAAGTTCTTTAAGTCAAAGGTCAACTACGGCACCAAGACAATTGCTATGGTTAAGGCTTCGGGATATGGCACTGGCTCCTACGAGATTGCCAAGACGCTGCAAGACTGTGGCGCAACCTATCTTGCAGTGGCGGTGCAGGATGAGGGCGTGGATCTGCGCAAGGCGGGCATCACGTTGCCAATTATCGTGCTGAACCCTTCTACGGTAAACTACAAGGCGATGTTTGACCGCTATCTTGAGCCTGAGGTCTATAGCATTCAGGAGGCGAAGCAGCTCATCAAGGAAGGCCGCAAATATGGCGCCAAGAATTTCCCTGTTCACATCAAGATTGATAGCGGAATGCACCGCTTGGGATTTACTCTTGAGGAGATTCCCGAGCTCGTTGACCTGCTGCTGGGGCAAGACATTATCATCCCGATGAGCGTGTTCTCGCACCTTAGCGTTGCCGATGAGCCCAATCAGGACGAATACACCCACGCTCAGGTTGAATACTTCGAGGAGTGCGCAAGGCAGTTGCAGGCCAATTTCTCTCACCACATCATGAAGCACATCCTCAACACCACCGGCATAGTGCGCTTTCCAGAGTACCAGATGGATATGGTGCGCATAGGTGTGGGAATGTATGGAATCAAGACTCTCTACGATGGTAGCCAGGATGCTATCTTACCAGTGGCAGAGCTCAGGGCCGTGGTGATTTCTATCAAAAATTGGGTGGCAGGGACAACTATAGGCTACGGCCGCCGAGGGGTGCTGGAGCGTGACTCACGCATTGCCACCGCCTCTATTGGCTATGCCGACGGTCTGGACCGACACTTCGGTAACGGAGCCATCAAGGTGTGGGTCAACGGCACCCTGTGCCCCACAGTGGGAAACATCTGCATGGACGCATGCATGATTGACGTGACCGATGCGCAATGCGAGGTGGGCGACAAGGTAGAAATCTTTGGCAAGCACAACCCCATCGACCAGCTCAGCGAAGCCCGTGGCACAATAGGTTACGAAATCCTCACCAGCATCTCGCCAAGAGTGAAACGTGTGTATTTCCGAGAGTAGAAAAATCCAGAATATAGTCAAAATGCAGGCCCAACTCAGCTAAAACGCCGAAAAAAATCGCGTTTTAGCTGAGTTGGATGTTGTTTTGACAAGAGTGAAATTGTTTTGGGACTATTTAGTTTTTGATGATTTTAGCAGAATAAGTCATCAATTGTTAGGCACTGCTGAACATTGTTAGAATATTCGTTTCTTGCTACTCCGTAGGTTGTGATCAATATTATTCTCACGCTATTACGGGTCTTTGTTTGATTAATGAATGCGTTTCTCTTGCGCCTTAATGATGTGTCATAGTCTTTGTCAATAGTGAACACGTCGTTCCAGAATTTCATTTCGCACAAGTCTATGACTTTATCACGGCGGTCAAGAATGAGGTCTATTTGGGCTTTCTCCTGTTCTTTGGAACCGGACCGCCAAGCATACTCGTTGCTAAGCACCCCCGAGATACCTAAACTCTTTTTCAGCTGAGCAGTGTGGTCGAGGCAAACCCTCTCAAAAGATAGTCCATTCCACACATTCCTAACAGCGCTATTGCTGAGTGCCGACCAGTAGTACTGTCCAAGATTGCGCTTCCCGTCAATAAATTTGAAATAAAACAGCGTGAAATTGTCTATTAACTGATAAATGGCATTGTTTTTGCCCAATGATCCATATCTATTATAACGGCGAATGAAACGGCTTTGCTCAAGTTCGTCCAGCATTCGAGTCAGGTTGCCGTTAGCCTCCTCGTCACAAGTCTTGGCAATCTCATTGCGAGTAAGCCCTATCGCTTTTTGTGAAAGGGCGGTAACAATCTTCACATATTTTTCAGGCTTTTTAAATAGTGATGCATACAGCTCTTGAAACTCGTTGCGCAGTCTTCCTGTGTGAGAGAAGAAGAGATTATCTATGTTCTCATCAGTAGTTAGTGCTGGATCAAGCAGCGACCAGTAATAGGGTATCCCACCTAATATCATATAGGTCTCAAGAACTTGATATCGAGTTAGACTTAAGCCTTGTGATTTAGCCATGTCTTCGCACTCAAGTAATGTGAACGGCTCTAAGTTTATTTCTGTCGTGACCCTATTGTGGAGTCCGCCATGACTGTGAACCACATTATTGATTATCCATGATGTGGCACTCCCGCACACAATCAGCAGCACATCACGTCGTGATGATGCCCAACTGTTCCAGAAAAATTCCAAGGCTTGCTGGAAACGCGAGTGAAGAGTGTCAATCCACGGCATCTCGTCAATGAAAATCACTTTCTTTCCTTCGGGAGAAGAGTCGATGAGTTTGCCTAATTGAGAAAATGCCTCAAGCCAATTTTTTGGGGCCTTACTGTCGCTGCCCGCTCTCGTCATCGAAACACTCCAGGCGGCAAGCTGCTCTTTCATAGAACCGCCCGCAATGCCAGCATGCTGAAACAGGAATTTGTAGTCAAAAACCTCTCTAATCAAGAATGTCTTACCCACGCGGCGACGACCATAAACCACTACAAACTCCGACTTATCGCTCTCAAATGCCTTAAGCAATTGAGCTTTCTCTTTATTTCTGCCTATTAATCCAGTCATATTATGATAGTTTTTCAAGGTGCAAAAATAATAAAAAATGCGCTCAACTCAGCTAAAACGCCAAAAAAAATCGCATTTTAGCTGAGTTGAGTACATTTTTTCGAACGAATAATAAAGCATTCATTACGCTTTTTCGAACGAATAGTTGTGTTTTCTCTACATTTTTTCTAACAAATCACCATGAGGTCTCGAGTGTTCGAAAAGCTGCACCTGTCGGTGTCAAAAAGCCTCGCAAGCTCGGAATTTACTAAAGA
>CALAVD010000148.1 GCA_937892085.1 uncultured Prevotellaceae bacterium | reverse complement strand
GAACTAAGCCAAAGGCGGCTTGGGAACCCCCATCGTTATCTCGGTTTTGCTCTTCATTGTGTATTATATTATTGACAATATGGGTTACAAGCTTGCTCGCGAAGGACGATGGCAAGTGTGGCAAGGCATTTGGCTTAGTTCGGCGGTGTTGCTGCCGTTGGGCGTTTTCTTGACGCATAAGGCTGTAAACGACTCGGCGGTGTTCAATCCCGACGCTTATCGCAATTTCTTCCGCCGCCTGTTAGGTCTCCACCAGACACGTCACCTTGCCCTTAAAGAGGTGATTATCGAAGAGGTGGATACCAGCAATGCTTTGAGTCGTGTAGCTGCACTGAAGGATCAGTGCGACCAGTTCATGTCGCGTTACAAGAGTCGTCAGAGCTATCTCACTTATTTCCAGGAGGGCTATGACAAACCCACTCTTGACTCCCTCTCAGGTGAGATTGAGATGGTAGTTGACTATCTGTCTAACTCTCGCGACCAGTTGTTGCTCAATAAGGCGATGGACTTCCCCATCCTTCGCAAGATGCTCACCTATCACATCACCAACTACAAGCATGTGGGCACTGCTTTGGCGGTATTGTTCCCTATAGGTGTGCCATTATACTTGGTAGGTACTTGGCATCAGTCAAATCTCAAGAGAGAAGTGGCAACTGCCTCAAAGGTGTGTGACGAAGTGACTCAGATATTGAACTCATATAAAGCATGATAAATAGGAAATTATGGACTACAAAATAGTAGCGACAAATAATGACACAAGGGCTCGTGCAGGAGTGATTAGCACCGGCCATGGCGATATAGAGACTCCTATCTTCATGCCTGTGGGCACTGTGGGGAGCGTTAAGGCTGTACACATGAGTGAGTTGCGCGACGACATCAAAGCGCAGATTATTCTTGGTAACACCTATCACCTCTACCTGCGTCCTGGCATGGACATCATTGAGCGGGCAGGCGGCTTGCATAAGTTCAACAGTTGGGAGCGTCCCATCTTGACCGACAGCGGCGGCTTCCAGGTGTTCTCGTTGAGCGAGAACCGCAAGCTCAAAGAGGAGGGCGTGACGTTCCGCAGCCACATCGACGGCTCGAAGCACCTGTTCACCCCTGAGAAGGTGGTAGATATTCAGCGCAGCATAGGCAGCGACATCATGATGGCTCTTGACGAGTGTCCGCCGGGCACCAGCGACTACCGCTACAGCGAGAAGTCGCTGCGCCTCACCCAGCGGTGGTTAGAGCGTGGATGGAAGCACTTCAACGAGACCCAGCCACGTTATGGCCACAGCCAGGCGTTCTTCCCTATAGTGCAGGGCTGCACCTATACCGACTTGCGACAAGATGCCGCCAAGCACGTTGCCAGCCTTGGTGCCGAGGGCAATGCCATAGGCGGGCTGGCGGTGGGCGAGCCGGGGGGGGGGATGTATGAGATGATAGAGGGCGTTAACGAGATATTGCCCGAAGACCGCCCACGCTACCTGATGGGAGTGGGCACACCCGCCAACATCCTCGAGGCGATAGACCGTGGTGTGGATATGATGGACTGCGTGATGCCCACCCGCAACGGCCGCAATGGGATGTTGTTCACCCAGCACGGCATCATGAATATGCGCAACAAGAAGTGGGCGGATGACTTCACACCCTTGCAAGAGGATGGCGCATCGGCAGTTGACCGCATCTACAGCAAGGCCTATGTGCGCCACCTGTTCATCGCCAATGAGTTGCTTGCTATGCAGATTGCCAGCATCCACAACTTGTCGTTCTACTTGTGGTTAGTGGGTGAGGCGCGAAAGCATATCATCGACGGCGATTTTAAAACGTGGAAAACAGCTATGGTCGAGAATGTTACACGGAGATTGTGATTTTTAAGAAAACAAGCGGACAAGAAATTAAGGTGCGTTCTATAAATTAACTTGAGATGTTTTTGATTTATTTTCGAGCAGATGC
>CALAVD010000147.1 GCA_937892085.1 uncultured Prevotellaceae bacterium | reverse complement strand
TCTTGGCGTTCTTTCCGGCTTCCTCGCCCTCGTTACGTGCATCTTCTACATCGGTGTCGTGGTTGACAGCATTCAACGCCATATCCATGCTCGCACGGTCATACTTGCCTATCACGGCGTCGGTATATACCTTGTTCAAGAAGTCTATCACCTCGTCGAGCTGCTCGTCACTCAAGCCGTTATCGGCTTGAAACTGCTTCATTACCTCTTTGGTCTGCTCGATATTCTGCTCATACATCGCCTCAAGCTCTTTCTCTTTGGCGACGCGTTCTACAAAGTCTTTGTTGGCGGCTGCAAGCTGCTCTTGCCACTCGGGGTCTTCGAGACGGTCTTTGATGTCGCTGCCGAAACGGCGCACAAACTCTACCACTGGATCACCACCGTCACGCCACGTGGTGACGAAGTGGGCACTGCGGGGGTCACTCGTGAACATGTCGGCAATCTTCTGCTCTCGCTCTTGATAACCGTTGATTTGGTTGTCGTAATCGTCGTAATCGTCGGAGATTTGGCCGAATAACGCTTCGTCGTCAGCAAACTCACGGTCGGGATATTTCGATGCCAGGCGCTCTGAGAAACTGTCACGTCTGCTCTTAACTTGTTGATTATCTTCTTTTGCCATATTTCTTGTGTTTGATTGATTTTTTTATTGGCAAATTTACCCACCACAACCACCACCACATCTTTATCTTTTAACACGCAATCACTAAATTTGCAGAAAGCTCTCTCAGCTCCCACTCTATCTTGGAGGGGGATTAAGGGGGAGTATGATAATTGTGCATTATACATTATGAATTGTGCATTGATTAAATGAAACCTCACGGCAGCCACTTTGAATATGAAAACCAGCGAAACGATAATCTTATGGCAGTGTATCATGAGATTATCGTCAAAGCTAACTATGTGCGCATGCCTGACATCTATGAGAAGGTGGCAAACTCTCCGTCACGTCGCTTCTGGGTCTCCGAAGAACGTGCGGCAATAGTGGTGTCGGCTATGATGAGAGGAGACAAGCTGAAAAATATGCGGCAACTCAAACGTGAGATGTATAATGAAATCTACAAACGAGCAATGAAGCTGCGTGAGGAACATCCTTTTATGCCTATATCGCAACTCGTGGCTATTGTTGTTGAACAACCTGCACCAAAGTTTTACCTCACGCCTGGCTCCGCTAAAGTATTAATCTGTAAAATTCGCAAACAATGGTACTATCAACGCACCAAACGAAGACTGCGACACTTATTCTGAGTCTCGCACTATTAGTGATGTCGTTCTTTGACGCACCGCTGGTACTGGAGCCGCATTGCTCTGTGACGGCACGCATGGCTTATCACTTCTTCCACGCTAATTTCTTCCATGCGCTCTGCAACATCTGGTGCCTGCTGGCGCTCGCCTTCTACTACGACATCGAGGACTGGGAGTTACTTTTGGCCTATATCATCGCCGCCACCATCCCTTCATGGGCACTCTCTCCTCTGCACTCTCTCCTCTCTCCTGTAAAAGCCGTAGGCTTCTCAGGCATCTGCTTCGCTCTCATGGGCATCGTCTTCCACAAGGTAGCACGCAAGCGTTACTACCTCTCCTGGATTATCCCCATTGTCGCCGTCGGCTTCTTCATCCCAGGCATGGCAGCAGGAGTGCATCTCTACTGCTTCACCATCGGCATCATAGTGTCGCTGGTGTTATATTGTATCGCAAGGCATCGCCTTGTGAGAAAGGAGCGGCCATGAGTAAGGAAGTTGACAATATCTTAAAGGAGAACGAAGCTCGCACGGCTCGCATCAATGCCAAGTTCAACCCTATCACTGGAGAAAACTCGGTGGGCGAGAGGTTTGTCTTTGAGCTGAAAGATTTCCCTATCAAGACTCAATACCTGCCTGTCTCAATGCGCAAGGTGCCACTCATCAAGCAACTGAAAAAGGCTGGCTCAATAAAAAACTTCCTCTCCACCATCTCCAATCTCGGGGATGGTGAAAACGACCGCCTCAAAGTCATCGAGCAGTTTGTGCGACTGCGCAACGAGCACGACTTCCCTTTCTGGGCGGCTTCCAATGTCTATATAAAGGCTAAAGGTGGTGGCGAGGATATTCTTTTCCGGCTCAACCGTCCGCAACGCACGCTCATCGCCCGCTTCGAGAATATGCGACTTGCTGGCAAACCTATACGACTGGTACTGCTTAAAGCACGACAATGGGGCGGCTCAACAGCGACACAAATCTATATCGCCTGGCTGCAACTGGTGCATAAGGTGGGCCTCAACAGTCTTATCGTCGGACATGTAAAGGACGCTTCTACCGAAGTGAAGGATATGTTTGACCGAATGATTGAGCAATATCCTGTGCGGCTGATGTACCGTCTTGGCGAGCCTTACAAGGAAGATGAGCCTAAGCTGGTCGGTGTCGGCAAGACTGGAAACATACAGCGCATTCCGCAACGCAAGTGCAAGATAAAAATCGGCACAGCCGAGAAACCCAACTCGGCTCGTGGTGGTGACTACAACTGTGTGCATCTCACTGAGGTGGGGCTGTGGAAGACTACCGAGAAAATGACTCCAGCACAAATTGTGCGCTCGGCACTGTCGGGTATGCTCTACAAGCCCTACACGATGATTGTCTATGAGAGCACAGCCAACGGCACTGGCAATCTGTTCCACTCCGAATACCTTGCGGCTAAGGAAGGCAAGTCACAGTTCGAAGCTCTCTTTGTCGCATGGTATGAGATTGACATCTATTCGCTGAAATTTGAAAGCGATGCCGAGCGTGAGCGTTTTGCGAAGTGGCTCTACGAGAATAGGGACAACGAATATGCAGCGTCCGACCGTCAGGAAAGTGGACAGTACCTCTACCGTCTATGGATGATGGGGGCTACTCTTGAAGCTATTAACTGGTATATCGCCGAACGCTCAAAATACACCGACCACGGCGATATGGCGTCGGAGTTCCCTTCTAATGACATCGAGGCGTTCACGTTCTCAGGTGCAAGGGTGTTCCCCGACGAGGATATTGAGCAGTTCCGTAGCGCATGCCGCACACCGA
Organism: uncultured Prevotellaceae bacterium; assembly: GCA_937892085.1. Taxonomy (GTDB): domain Bacteria; phylum Bacteroidota; class Bacteroidia; order Bacteroidales; family Muribaculaceae; genus Sodaliphilus. Next base: position 8 of record CALAVD010000147.1, on the reverse strand, counting down.
AATGGGTG
>CALAVD010000146.1 GCA_937892085.1 uncultured Prevotellaceae bacterium | reverse complement strand
TCTGCTCGAAAATAAATCAAAAACATCTCAAGTTAATTTATAGAACCCACCTAAAAACCTTTCAATAATCAATAATATTATGAGGTTCACATATCACACTTCAGGAACTTGTTCTAAACAAATTGACTTTGAGATTGAGAACAATGTAATCAGACAGGTGCTTTTCACCGGCGGATGTCACGGCAACCTGCAAGGCATTTCGCGACTTGTACAAGGCATGACCTGCGATGATGCCATCTCCAAACTCGAAGGTATAAGATGCGGCTATAAGCTCACATCATGTCCTGACCAACTCGCCAAGGCACTCAAAGAAGCTTTGGCACAATAACGTTCTAATCTTGTAAACCAAGAAGCGATTACCACGATAAAACTCTTGTGCGACACATCAGGCGCAAGAGTTTTTTGTGCAAAAATCAAATCGGCGATTTTTGCTTTCATGCATTTCACCTTCATACGAAAAAATGGGCACACCTGTAAAAGACTGTGTAAGGTAGTAACATCGGGGAAGATGCCGGGGAGGCTGTTGCAGATTGGGAGTTTTGCGACACCCTCCTTGCATGGTGTTACTGACAAATAGCTCCTTCGAAGCATTCAGCGCCTTCGACGCTCGTTAGCTATCAACATTAAACACAGGATTATGCAGGAGACTCGAAAAATGACAGCTATTTTTTGAAAAAAAAACATGGATAATTCAATAATTTATACTATCTTTGTGGGTTAATTTTAATGATTAGGCGTGACTGTGATGATTGAGGCAACATTTCGCTGGATTTGCAGCTCGCCGCAGATAAAATTTTAAATATTTAGAGATGGACAACGATCGAATTATTGAGATCAATATCGAAAACGAAATGAAGACCAGCTACATTGACTATTCAATGTCGGTTATTGTTTCGAGAGCACTGCCCGATGTGCGTGACGGCTTCAAGCCAGTTCACAGGCGTGTACTTTTCGGTATGGAAAAACTGGGCAATTTCTCAAATGCCCCCTACAAGAAATCGGCACGTATCGTGGGTGACGTGCTTGGTAAATACCACCCACACGGCGACTCTTCAGTTTATTTAGCTATGGTGCGCTTGGCTCAAGACTGGGCTATGCGTTACCCGCTGGTGGATGGTCAAGGAAACTTTGGCTCTATCGACGGCGACAGCCCTGCCGCTATGCGTTACACCGAGGCCCGCTTAGGCAAGATGGGCGAGGAGATGATGCGCGACATGGACAAAGACACCGTGAACTTTGTGCCAAACTTCGACAACACCATAGATGAGCCCGAAGTGCTACCCACTCGTTTCCCTAACCTGCTGGTGAACGGCGGCTCGGGTATCGCCGTGGGTATGGCGACCAATATGGCGCCTCACAACCTCACTGAGTCGATCAACGCATGCTTAGCAATGCTCGAAGACCCCGACATCGACACCGAAGGCTTGATGAAGTATATCATTGCCCCCGACTTCCCAACAGGCGGCATCATTCACGGCTATCAGGGTGTGAGGGATGCTTTTGAGACAGGAAAGGGCCGCATCGTCATTCGCTCAAAGGCCGAGATTGAAACTGACAATGGTCGTGACAAGATTGTTGTTACCGAAATTCCTTATAATGTCAACAAGAGCGAGTTGATTCAAAACATCGCATCTCTTGTTGAAGACAAGCGCATCGATGGCATTTCCAATATCAATGACGAGACCGACCGTCACGGCATGCGCATTGTAATCGATGTTAAGAAGGACTTCAATGCTAACGTGCTGCTCAATAAGCTTTACAAGATGACTGAATTACAGTCGTCATTCAGCGTCAACAACGTGTGTCTTGTCAAAGGCCGTCCACAGACGGTTACTTTGAAAGACATGATTTATTACTTCCTCGAGCATCGCCATGAGGTGGTGATTCGTCGCACCGAATTTGATCTGAAGAAGGCTCGTGAGCGCGCCCACATCCTTGAAGGACTGATTATTGCCAGCGACAATATTGATGAGGTAATCCACATCATTCGCAGCAGCAAGAACACCGACGAGGCACGTCAGCGCTTGGCTGAGAGATTCAACCTCGATGACATTCAGACTCGCGCCATCGTTGAGATGCGTTTGCGCCAGCTCACCAACCTTGAGCAAGACAAGCTTCATGCCGAGATGGAAGAGTTGTTGAAAACAATCGAGCATCTTGAGGAAATATTGACAAATCCTGATGTGTGCCGCAAGGTTATTGAGGAAGAGCTAATTGAGGTTCGCGACAAATATGGTGACGAGCGCCGCACCCAAATCGAATATTCTGCCGAGGAGATGAATGCCGAGGATTTCTATCCCGATGACCCAATGATTATCACAATCTCTCACTATGGCTACATCAAGCGCACACCACTCAGCGAATATCGCACACAGAACCGCGGTGGAGTGGGAGCGAAGGGTAGTGCAACACGCGATGAGGACTTCATTGAATACATCTATGAGGCAACCAACCACAACTATATGTTGTTCTTCACTGCGTTGGGTCGTTGCTACTGGTTGCGCGTGTTTGAGATTCCCGAGGGGGCTAAGAACTCTAAGGGCCGTGCAATTCAGAACGTGCTGAACATCGGTCCCGAGAATCGCATCTATGCTTTCATTCGTGCCACCAAACTCAAAGACCCAGAATATAATCAAAATCATTATATTGTCTTTGGCACTAAGAATGGTATCGTTAAGCGAACACGCTTATCGGAATTCTCTCGCCCACGCTTCAATGGTGTCAATGCGCTTAATATCCGAGAGGATGACCAACTTATTGGAGCCGTGCTCACCGAGGGTGATAGCGAGATTGTACTCGCCAACCGCAACGGTCGTGCCATCCGCTTCTCAGAGACTAAGGTCCGCGCTATGGGACGCACAGCAACCGGTGTTAAGGGTATGACCCTTGATGGTGGCGACGATGCCGTGGTTGGCATGATTTGCATGCGCTCTACAGCACAAGACGATGTGTTGGTACTCTCAGAGCAGGGAATGGGCAAGCGCTCCAAACTCGAAGATTACCGTGTCACTAACCGTGGCGCGAAGGGTGTGAAGACTATCAACATCACCGAAAAGACTGGCAAGCTTATTGCAATACGCAATGTGAACGACAGCAATGACATTGTCATTATCAACAAGTCGGGCATCACCATTCGCTTAAAAGTGTCAGACTTGAGGGTTCAGGGACGTGCCACTCAAGGCGTAAGGCTCATCAACCTGGAGAAGAAGAACGACGAGATTGCCTCGGTTTGCAAGGTTGACACCGACCCCGAAAAGATTGAGGAATATATTCCTGAAGGAGAAGGTCTGCAACAAGACTTCAATTTCGAGCAAAATAATGAAATTGTAGAAAATGAGACTAATGAATTAAACGAAAACGAGGATTCTCAGTCTTATGACCAAGAAGCAGCGCCTTAGGCGCGTGAGACGTGAAACGTGGAATGAACTTCCACGTCCCACCATTCACCATTCGGAGAAGGCACATTGCCTTTCAATGAAGAATAACATATATTTCCAGTGATATTAACAAACACATTTCTAACTATAAACATTTTTGAATTATGAAAAAGTTTTTCTTATTTGCTGCTTGCGCATCACTCTTTGTGATGGGAGCAAAAGCACAAACTGCTGAGGATCTCTTCAAAGCCGGCAAAGCCGAGTTTGAAAAATATGACAAACTCTTTGGTGAATACACAGTATTACATGGCAACAATCCAGATGCACCCGACGCTACCATTGGTGAGCGTGCCACTGCGCTGATGAATGGTTTTGAACTGTTGCAGAAAGCACTTCCTCTCGATACCGTTATCGAGGTCAATAAGGATGGTTCTCCCAAAATTGACAAAAAAACTGGCAAACCCAAATTCAAGACTAAATACTCTAATGAGATTGTGGGTCTGCTCTCTGGTCACATCAACGACGTGCTGAATGTGGGTAATGCAGGACTCATGGGTCAGGATTTTGCCACTTCCTACAAAGCGTTCAACTTCTTCAGCACCTTAGTGAACTCTCCACTTACACAAGGTGTGGAGTTTGACCCTCAAACTCTCGCCGATGTGTCGTTCTACGAGGGCTATTCAGCTTATCAGCTCAAGGACTATAATGGTGCCTATAATGCTTTCAATAGCGCAATCGGCAGGGGTTACACCGAGAATCAAGTTGTTGGTTTCAGAAATTCTTGCTTGGCAAATATCATCCAAAACTTTTGCGACAACAAAAATTACACCGAAGCTTTAGATTATGTTGACAAAGCCATCATCAATGACCCATCGAGTGCTCTTATGTATGACATGAAAGGATACATCCTGGAGCAGAGAGATGGACTGGATGCTGCCGAGCAGTATTATGCTAAGGCTGTAGAGCTTGATCAGACATTCCCCAACGGATTTTTCGACTTAGGTAGAGTTCTCTATGCAAGAGCCGACAAGATTATCGAGGAAAACCAATCAGCAACCAATGCCCAATTAGCTCCAAAGCTTCTTCCTATCTACGACAAGGCATTACCACTGTTCAAGAAGGCTCAAGAGCTTGACACCGAGGGCACCATGACTCCTCAGGCTAAGCGTTTTGTTGAGGATGTAGAATATAAACTTGAAATTCTTAGACCAACAAAATAACAATCTTTTTTAGAAAAATGATAACGCTGTGCATAGCAAGTCAACTTTATGCTATGCACAGCGTTTAGCAGTTATAATAAAAATGAGAAAAATAGTTCTTGTTTTCATATTATCTTTTTTCTCTGGCGTCACGGCACTGGCTCAGCATCGTCTTGTCACTGAGGTAAAAAAGGAAATCAGTGGCATGACACTCACCGTTGATAACTACAAGAACTCATTGAAAAAAATCAATAAGGCCCTCGAGCACGAAGAGACAAAAGACAAGGCCGAGACATGGTGGATAGCCGGCAAGATTTATTATTCCATCTACGACAAAATGATGGCCAATAAGGCTGTAGGCGATAAAATAAACTCTACCGAAGCTGCGAAAGCTCTTATCGACGGCTATGACAAACTGCAAGTGGCGTTACGCAATGATTCCATCGCAGTTGTTGACAAAAAGGGAAATCCTATCACTGACAAGAAGACAGGAAAGCCAAAAGTCAAAACCAAGTTTTCACAGGAAATCGTAAACAAAATCGTGACCCACTTGGTGGATTACAGCGCAGTGGCTGGCGACTTTTTCCTTGCCGAAGACTGGGACAATGCCTATAAAGCATGGGACATATATTGCAACATTGCCAAAAGTGACTGGGCAATAAAAAAAAGAGTGAATGAACCTGACTCGGTAATTGGGTACAATCGTTTTTATCAAGGCCTTGCTGCTTATCAAAAGAAAGATTATGACAAAGCGGTAGAACAACTTGCCAAAGCCCGAAATCTTGGCTACAGGAAGAAAGCTTTATATGACGCATGGATCGACGCACTTATCAAGCAGCAAGACACAATCTATTTGGTGAGTGTTGCTCACGAAGCACACGACATGCTTGGCGCCAAAGACCCGAGATATGTGAGGATTCTTATCAACCACTATCTAAAGGCTAAAAACTATGACGAAGCAAATGCTCTTCTTGATGAGGTGATAAAAAGCGACTCAACGGTTGCAGAGTATTATGACCTGAAAGGGCGATTGACCGAGACACAAGCGGGTATTGATGCGGCTTTGCCCTTCTATAGGAAAGCTGTTGAATTAAAGCCCGATTTTGGCATGGCATTATTTGACCTCGGCAATGCTATTTACAATAAAGCCATCGCCAACAACGAACACCGGTCAAAGGATGCCCTAAATCTCTATGATGAGGCTTTGCCTTATCTTGAAAAAGCACATCAAATCATGCCTCACAACGAGAACATCAAGAAAGTGCTAAGCCGAATATATTATGTTACAGGCAGCAAAAAAATTGATGAATTGTGATAAACCTAAAGGAGTAAAAGCTCAAGCTTTTACTCCTTTATCCTTAGTACTTATATATTTTAGATTCCCATCCTTACGATGCCGCGCTTCGACGCTTTTACGAACTCGACAATATCATCTCGCTCGGCCGATTGTGGCACCTCGGCAATCACTTTGGCGAGGGCTTCAGTATTGTTCAGGCGTGAAAGATAGAGCACACGATACACTTGCTGTATCTTGTTAATCTGTTCCTCGGTGAATCCACGGCGATGAAGCCCCACAGAATTCACTCCCTCGTAAGAGATAGGATAGCGACCAGCCATGATATAAGGTGGTAAATCTTTGTTGACCAAAGAACCGCCCTGAAGCATCACGTGCTTGCCTATGCGTGTAAACTGATGCACAAGAGCACCGCCGCCAAGCACCGCCCAGTCTCCTACAACCACCTCACCAGCCAGTTGCACTTGATTAGACATGATCACATTGTTGCCAAGCTCACAGTCGTGAGCAACATGGCAATAAGCCATGATAAGGCAATTATTGCCAATAACTGTCTTTCCCTTTGATGCAGTACCTCTATGGATGGTGACAAACTCACGGATGCTGGTGTTGTCGCCAATGATTGTCAAACTCTCCTCTCCCTTAAACTTCAAGTCTTGAGGTGTGTCGCTGACCACAGCTCCCGAGTGTATGTGACAATTGTTGCCAATCCTTGCTCCAGAGTGTATCACGGCATTGCAGTCGATAATTGTGCCGTCGCCAATCACTACGTTCTCATCGATAGTGACAAAGGGGCCAATTTTTACATCTTTACCAATTAATGCGTTCTCACTAACACATGCAAGCGGTGAAATATTCATTATTTTAATCTTTTATTTGTTCTTAACTACTTGAGCCATAAACTCCACCTCACTCACAATCTTTTCTCCTACGAAGGCATATCCCTTCATGATAGCGCAGCCACGACGCAAGGGAGTCATAAACGAGACGTGGAAAATCAGCGTGTCGCCAGGAACTACCTTCTGACGGAATTTAACGTTATCGATCTTCATGAAATAGGTAGAATAGCGCTCTGGTTCATCAACCCCGTTGAGAACCAAGAGCCCGCCAACTTGTGCCATAGCTTCAATTTGAAGTACACCAGGCATTACTGGCTCTTGAGGGAAATGTCCTTGAAAGAATGGCTCGTTGCTGGTAACATTCTTTATGCCAACGATAAAATTCTCACCAAGGTCAATCACCTTATCAACTAATTGCATGGGGTAGCGATGAGGCAATAAATCTCTTATCTTGTTGATGTCCATAACAGCAGGCTTGTTGGGATCATACAGTGGTGCCTGCACATTCTGGTATCTAAGTTCTTTGCGAATTTGATTAGAAAGTTTGGTGTTGATGGTGTGTCCAGGGCGAGTAGCAATAATCCTTCCCTTTAAGGGACGACCAATCAATGCTAAGTCGCCAAGCAAATCAAGAAGCTTGTGACGTGCTGGTTCATTAGGGTAGGAGAGTGGCTTGTGGTTGATATAGCCCAACTTGTTGGCTTTCATGCGCTCCACTCCAACCAAGTCGGCAATCTTATCAAGCTCGTCTTGAGGCATCTCCACGTCATATATAACTATTGCATTATCAAGGTCACCACCTTTTATGAGATTATTCTGCACAAGTGGCATAATCTCTCTCACAAAAACGAAAGTGCGACTTCCTGCTATCTCATCTTTAAAATTACTCATAGACGTGAGAGAGGCAAACTGATTGTTGAGAACAGTAGAGTCGTACTCCACCATAGTGTCGATAGAGAAATCCTCATCGGGCAAGACAATCAATGCCGCACCTGTATTCTCATCAACAACTTTTATGCGTTGCTTTACAACATAATACTCTTTATCGGCATTTTGCTCAACGACTCCGGCTGATTCTATCTTTGTGCTGTATTCAATCGCACTGCCATCAAGGATGGGAAGTTCGGGGCCGTTCACCTCAATATAGCAGTTGTCGATACCTGCCGCATAAAGGGCTGCCATCGCGTGTTCAATGGTAGAAATTCTCACCTCTTTGTTGGCACGACTGGCAATGACTGTACCCCTATTAGTTGCTACAACATTTTCGGCAAGAGCTTCAATTTCGGGAGCTTCGTCCAAATCAAGCCTCTTGAAGATGTAGCCTGTATTTTCAGGTGCTGGTTTAAAAGTTGCCTCTACTTGCACGCCACTGTGCAGACCTTTTCCACTTACCGAGAAATCGGTTTTTAGAGTGAGTTGCTTCATTATGTAATTGTGTGTTATTGTTTATCGTTCTTAATTTCTTCAACTAATTTCTTTAGTTGCTTGAAATCTTGCGTGAGCTGAGGTATGCGCTTTAGATATACCTGGTTTCTTGCAAAATCAAGAGCATTGATTGCAGGAGAACCTATCACTCGCAGGTTGCTACCAATATTGTTAGGTATTCCTGATTGAGCACCAATGCCATTGTTATCGCCCACAGTGATGTGACCGGCAAATCCCACTTGACCTCCCACCATGTTGTTCTTGCCAATCTTGGTAGAGCCAGCCACTCCCACCTGTGCAGCCATGACAGTGTTCTCACCAATCTCCACGTTGTGCGCAACTTGGATAAGATTGTCGAGTTTAGCACCTTTCTTAATTACCGTTGCACCCATAGTGGCACGATCAATTGTAGTGTTAGCGCCAAGCTCCACATCATCTTCGAGAATTACTATACCTATTTGTGCAATCTTCTCATAGGTGCCATCTTCCTTAGGAGCGAAGCCAAAACCATCGGCGCCAATCACTGTGCCAGCATGCACAATGCATCGGTCACCTATCTTGCAACCATGATATACCTTTACTCCCGGATATAGAATCACATCGTCGCCAATAGTAACATTGTCGCCCACATAGACTTGCGGATAAATCTTCACATTTTTACCGATTTGTGCATTAGCGCCAATGTAAGCAAAAGCTCCTACATAAATATCGTCAGCAATTTCCACACCTTCGGCGATGTGGCAAGGCTGCTCAATGCCAATCTTAGCAGGAATTTGGCTGCTTACCATGTTTAGAAGAGTGGCAAGAGTCTCGTAGGGGTCATCAACCCTGATGAGTGTTGTTGTCAGTTTATGCTCAGGTTTGAAATCTTTGCGCACAAGCACTGCCGTAGCCTTTGTAGTGTAAATGAAATGTGTATATTTTGGGTTAGCCAGGAAAGTTAGGCATCCGTCAGTAGCTTCTTCAATCTTAGAGTAATTCTCGATATAAGCTTTAGCATCTCCCTCAACTGTTCCATTGACAAAAGAGGCCAATTGCTCAACTGATATTCTCATAATATGTGTCTAAAAATTTTATTATCTTGAAATTAACCTACAAAGTTGCGAAAAAACGGCGATATAGCAAAGTCTATATGGAAAAATTAACATAAAAAGCACCTTAATGAGCAATTCTGTCGCCAAAATAACGCAAAAATGATTCTCAAAAGAAGAAAAAAGCAATATAAAAAAATGCAACAGGGTAGGGGATAAGGTCATCATCCCTTGGTGAAAGATCCCATGTCGGTAGCATTCATTATCTCGATTTGTTGTCTCACCGATTCTTGATGAATTGCACTAAAAACGTTCTTTATAAACTCTGAGCTTAATCCAAGGCTTTCGGCTTGACTAAGGCTTTTCTGAAGTATTGAGTCGTATCTGTTGGTTTGCACAACCTGCATACCATGCTCCTTCTTGTAAGCGCCAATCATGCGGCACACGTTTATTCTTTTACTCAGTGTGTTCAGCAAATCCTCATCACAAGCATCGATTTGGCATCGGAGCATGTCAAGGATTTCTGTTGACTGTCTTTTCCCCCTTATTATCAAAGATTTAACAATATCTCTCAGTTCGAATGGAGATATTTGTTGGTCCTTATCGCTCAATGCCTCATCGGGATTGCAGTGCGATTCAATAAACAGTCCATCAAGTCCCATGTCAAGAGCCTGTTGCGATAGGGGAGCGATGAGTTCGCGTTTCCCTCCCATGTGTGAAGGGTCGCAAAAGATGGGAAGATGCGGATAACGCCTGTGGAGCTCTATCGCAATTTGCCATTCAGGAACGTTGCGATAGTAGTTGTTGCCGTAGGAGCTGAAGCCGCGCAAGATTGCTCCAACCATAACAACTCCCGCATTAACAATGCGTTGCATTCCACCAATCCACAAGTCAAGGTCGGGGTTGACAGGGTTTTTCACAAGCACAGTGATTTCGTCATGGCCCTTAAGGGCATTGGCAATCTCTTGAACAGCAAATGGATTAGTACATGTGCGGGCCCCTATCCACATAACATCAATGCCAGCATACAAAGCGGCTGCTACGTGTTCACGCGTAGCTACTTCGGTAGCGACTTGCATTCCAGTTTCTTGCTTCACGAGTTTTAGCCACTCCAAGCCTTTGGTGCCTACACCCTCGAAAGTGCCGGGTAGAGTGCGTGGCTTCCACAATCCTGCACGAAACACCGTAACGCCAATAGATTTCAATTCTCGTGCGGTGCTAAGAATCTGCTCCTGACTCTCGGCACTGCAAGGTCCAGCTATGATCAAAGTATTTGAGGCTCTCTTGAATGGTAAACGAGATATGTTGTCAAGATAATCTTTCATCTTTAATTTCTCTTAATCTAAGTCTTACTGCAAATGTAGCACTTTTTTTTCATTCCTCATCATAGGAGAGTACCTTATTTTTATTTTCTCATTTTTTAAAATCATTTATTTAACATAAATGTAGCATATTTTCAATCCTCATCATAGGAGAGTACCTTATTTTATATTCTCATTTTTTATTATCCGTTA
>CALAVD010000145.1 GCA_937892085.1 uncultured Prevotellaceae bacterium | reverse complement strand
CGTGCCGAGAGGCACCGGGGGTTCGAATCCCTCTCTTTCCGCTGCTTTGAAAAGACGTCCCTTGTGGGCGTCTTTTTGGTTTTTAGAAAAAATGTGTACCTTTGCAGGATAATTAAACAACTAAGAACTTATTCACGTGGGAAAGAAGAAGAATTTGCCTCTGCTGGAGGACTTTGAGATAACTGGAGTTGCTGCCGAGGGCAAGAGCTTAGGGCGATGGAACGACATGGTGGTGTTTATCCCCTATGGAGCTCCGGGCGACATCGCTAATGTGAAAATCACTCGCAAGAAGCATAGCTTCTGCGAGGGTGTGATTGACACGCTCATCAAGCCCAGTGAGGTGCGTGTAGAGCCTATGTGTCAGCACTTTGGCGTGTGTGGCGGCTGCAAGTGGCAGCATCTGCCCTACTACTACCAGCTCCAGTGCAAGCAGCAGCAGGTAGTCGATGCTTTGGAACGCATCGCCAAGGTGCCGCTGCCTGAAATGTCGCCAATTCTTGGTTCTAAAAAGACGACATTCTACCGCAACAAACTTGAGTTCACCTTCTCCAACAAGTGCTGGCTCACCACCGAGCAGATGCAGAGCGGCGAGGAGTTCCCCAACCGCAACGCTGTGGGATTTCACATCACTGGTGGCTTCGACAAGGTGCTCAACATCGAGAAATGCTGGCTCCAGGATGACATCAGCAACCAGATTCGCCTCTTCCTGCGCGATTACACTCAGGAGCGTGGCTACTCGTTCTACGACATCCGCAACAATGTGGGCTTCATGCGCATGATGATGGTGCGCACTGCCAGCACTGGCGAGCTGATGCTCGTGGTGGTCTTCAGCGAGGACAACCAGGCTGCCATCGACGATGTGATGGGAGCATTGAAAGAGCGTTTCCCACAAATCACCTCGCTCATGTATGTCATTAACCTCAAGGTTAACGACTCTCTCAACGACCAAGAGTTTATCCTCTACAGCGGCCGCGACTACATTGAGGAGGAGATGGAGGGGTTGAAGTTCCGCGTGGGACCCAAGTCGTTCTACCAGACCAACAGCGAGCAGGCCTACGAACTCTACAAGGTGGCACGCGAGTTTGCCGGGCTCACGGGCAATGAGCTTGTCTATGACCTCTACACAGGCACTGGCACAATCGCCAACTTTGTCTCTCGTCAAGCGCGTGAGGTGATAGGTATAGAATATGTGCCCGAAGCTATCGAGGATGCAAAGCTCAACTCTGAGGTCAATGGCATCACCAACACACGGTTCTACGCCGGCGACATGAAAGACGTGCTCACCCGTGAGTTTGTGGCGCACCACGGCATCCCCGACGTGATGATTGTTGACCCTCCACGTGCAGGCATGCACGAGGATGTGGTGCGGGTGATTCTCGATGCCGAGCCACGGCGCATAGTCTATGTGAGTTGCAACCCCGCTACGCAGGCTCGCGACATCGCCATGCTCGACAAGAAATATCGAGTGGAGGCTATTCAGCCGGTTGATATGTTTCCCCACACTCATCATGTGGAGAATGTGGTTTTATTAAGTCATAAGTGTTAAGTGTTAAGTATTAAGTGGGCTGCGCAGATAAAGTTTTAAGTGTCAAGTATTAAGAGATATCTATTTTGCTTGTTGGTGATGGTTGTGGCATTTGCTGCTCATGGCCAGGCGCCCGAAGGCTACACCACTATTAAAGGTGTGGTCACCGACTCTCTTACTGGCGAGGGATTGCCTTTTGCGCAGATTTTCCTCGTGGGCTCGCAAACCGGGGCTCTGACCAACGAGCAGGGTGGCTTCACCATTGTCACCGGAGTGAAGTTCGACAAGCTCAGGGTCGATGTAGTGGGCTACCAATCGCAGGAGATAAAAGTGCCATTAGGCAAGTACACCGAGCTGGATATAAAGCTCGTTCCCACCAGCGTGATGCTCAATGAGGTGATAGTGAAGAAGACCGCCAAGTATGTCAAGAAGGGCAACCCTGCCGTGGCGTTTGTCGAGAAGTTGCGTGCGCGACGCAACCTCTATAACCCTCGCAGTCACGACTATTATAACTACAACAAGTATGAAAAGGTGTCGTTTGGACTTAACAATTTCAATGCGTCGAGCACCAAGAACCTGATTGCCCAAAACTTCAAATTCCTTAAAGACTACATCGACACCTGCGAGCTGACGGGCAAAGTGATTTTGCCGCTTTCCATCCAGGAGAAGGTGTCTAACGAGCACTACCGCAAGGCACCGGCAAAGCATCGCGAGGTGGTGAAGGCTACAAACCATGCCGGCATCGACGACCAGCACGACACCGAGAGCATCAAGAAGTTCATCGACGACATCTTCCGTGAGATTGACATCTTCAGCAACGACATCACCTTCTTGCAGAACCGATTTGTGAGTCCGCTCTCGAGCATTGGCACCGATTTTTACAAGTATTATCTCGACACCGTGATGGTCGATGGCGTGCAGTGCTATGAGCTCTCGTTCACGCCGTTTACCACCGAGACTTTCGGCTTCACAGGGCGACTGTTTGTGCCTGCCAACGATTCCACCATGTTCATCTCGAGCATCAAGATGAACGTGCCACGCTCCATCAACGTCAACTATGTGAAGCAGGTTTATCTTGAGCAAGACTACATCAAAGCCCCCGACGGGAGCCGCTTGAAGGTGCGCGACGATGTGATGGTGGAGATCCAGATTGCCCCTAAGACCCCCGAAATTTATGGACGCCGACAGACTTTCTACGATGGCCATAACTTCAAGGCACCAAAGGATTTGTCCATCTTCGACGGTGATGCCGAAGTGGTCACAGCACAAGCTAAGCCTCAAGACGAGAACTACTGGGTGGCGCACCGTCCTGTGGTGGCGGTGAAGAATGAGCACACCGTCAAGGATATGCTCGCACGGCTGCGCCAGTCCAAGCTCTTCTACTGGTGCGAGAAGGTGGTGGTGACGCTTGTGAGCGGATACATCAACACCAATGCCAACGCTACGCAGAGCCGCTTCGATATAGGTCCCATGAATACCCTCATCAGTGGCAACACTCTCGAGGGCGTGCGTCTAAGAGTGGGGGGAATGACAACTGCTAAGCTCAGCCCGCGGTGGTTTGGCAAGTTCTATGTCGCTTATGGCACTCGCGACGAGCGCTTTAAGTATATGGGTCAGCTCGAGTATTCTTTCATCGACAAGAAGAAACATCCCAATGAGTTTCCTGTCAACTCGTTGCGACTCATGCACCGCTATGATGTAGATAAGTTAGGGCAGCACTACCTCTACACCAATGCCGACAACGTGTTCCTCGCCCTCAAGCGGCAGAAGGATGACAAAATGATATACCTGCGCGAGACCGAGCTGGAGTATAAGCTCGAGACTCAGGCGGGATTTTCTATTGCCGCTGCGCTGCGCCACGAGCGCCACGAGGCATCGCGCTTCCTGCCGTTTGTTGACGGTAACGGAAACATTTTTGGGCATTACAACACCGCAGGTTTCCAAGTCACGCTGCGCTATGCCCCAGGCGAGAAATTCTACCAGACGCGCTCTTTCCGCATACCCATCAACCAGGATGCACCCGTGTTTACCCTCTCCCACACCTTCATGCCACGAGGCTTCTTGGGCAGCGACTACACCGTCAACAAGACCGAGGCAGGAATCCAGAAGCGTTTCTGGTTCTCGGCATTCGGTTACACCGATATAATTCTCAAGGCAGGAAAGGTGTGGAGCACAGTGCCCTATCCTGAGCTGCTGCTACCCAATGCCAACCTCTCTTATACCATTCAGCCCGAGTCGTTTGCGCTGATGAATGCTATGGAGTTTGTCAACGACCAATACCTGTCGTGGGATGTGACCTACTGGATTAACGGAGCCATCCTCAACCGCATTCCGTTGCTCAAGAAGCTCAAGATGCGAGAAGTGGTGTCGTTCCGTGGTTTATGGGGCAAGCTTACCGACAAAAACGACCCTGCCCAGCACCCCGAGTTGCTCCAATTTCCCACTAATGCCGACTGCCTGAAGATGGGCAAGCGCCCCTATATGGAAGTAGGCGTTGGCCTCGACAATATCCTCACCTTCTTGCGAGTGGATTACGTGTGGCGCATCAACTACCGCGACAACCCCGGCATCAACCGCAGCGGCGTCCGCATCCAGCTACATTTCACGTTCTGATAGCTTTATAAACACTAATTAAACGAATTGAAACTAATTAAATTGATAGCCGAAAATCTTTCTCTTCTTGAAAGTATCAACCCAAAAAACGCACCCCATGATTGAGAGGTGCGTTTCTTGTAGTATATTAGTGAGTAACCTTATTTGGCAATCTTAACTGTGGTTTCAGTGTTAATATCGTTGATTGTCAATGAGATGGTGAGGATGGCGGTGGTCTTGTCGTAGGTGGTCTTGGCTTTCTTGCCGTTGACGGTCACCTGCAATGGGGCACCTTCTATGCCGGGAATCACTAAGCGATATTCTTTCTTTGCCGATGTGCCAGCACCTTCGCCCTTGATGGTTATGACACATGACTTATCTTGTGGAGTGGCAGCAAAGTGGATTAGGCGGTGCTTGTCCTTGTCGAGGGTGCCGGTTGAATGCAGGTCGTCGTCAAAGAGGGTGTAGCTTGATGGCTCATCGCTTGGATAATAAACGATGTCAAGCTTATTGGGATTGTAATCTCCCACATTCTCTATCTTGCCATTCTTATACTGGGCTTGTGGAATGAAAGCTCCGGCGCGGGCAAAGAGTGGCAGCACCTCGAGTGGCGCGTTATAGCTGATGGTGCTATAGGCCACATAGCGCTTTGTGGGGTGGTTGATGTCAACCCAAGTGCCCTCGGGGAAGGTGACCTCGCGGCTTGTGGCGCCTTGCTCCATCACGGGAGCCACCATCACGTCGCGGCCCCACAGATATTGGTCTCTCACTTTGTCGAAGCGCTTGATGTGGTTGTCGCTCTCGTAGAACCCTAATGGACGCACCAGTGGCAGGCCCTCGCTGGCGTTCTCGTAGGCGAGTGTGTAGTTATAGGGCAGCCAGCGGTAACGCTCGCGGATGATGCGAAGTGGCAGGTCGCCAAACTCGGTGTAGTGATAAGGCTCGGCGATGTCCTGCGAGTGGGTGCGCAGCACTGGCGAAAAGAGGCCCAGTTCCAGCCAGCGGATGTATAGCTCGCCGTCACGCTTCTTGTTCTCGTCGAGGGCGAAGCCACCCACGTCGTGCGACATATAGCCCAGACCACTCAGCCCTGAGTTGAGCATGATGGTGACTTGAGGCTGGAAGCCGCCCCACGAGCGCGACACGTCGGTTGACCAGGGGAACACCGAGTAGCGCTGCAACCCCGCTGTGCCAGCACGCATCATAATCATTGGGCGGCGGTCGGGGTATTCTTCCTTGAACAGGTCATAGATGATGCGGCTCCACTCGTTGCCATAGAAGTTGTGATATTGCTCGGCGCTGAGGCCGTTGTAGTGGCGAATAGTCTCGGGATGCACCTCGGGCTCGCCCAAGTCGCCCCACCAGCCGGTAACGCCTTCCTCGGTGAGCGACTTATAGCGGTTGCGCAGCCACTGGCGGGTGTCGGGGTTTGACACGTCAAACATGCCGCCTTGTCCCACCCAGATGGTAACGGTCTGTGTCTCATTTGTGTCACCGTTCTTGCAGAACATCCCCTTGGGGTTAAGCTCGTTATAGTTGTTGATGGCGCGGCCGTTGGTGAGCACGTAGGGCTGCGAGATGGTCACCACGTTCACGCCTTTCTTCTTGAAATTCTGGAGCATGGCGCGATGGTCGGGCCATTGGGCTTTGTCCCATTCCAGGCGGCCCATGTCCTGCTCTTTGCCATACCAGTAGAGGTCGAACACAATGCCGTCGAGCGGATAACCCTGTGTCTTGAGAGTATCGACCACGCCCTCGCTCTCACGCTGGTCGTGGTAGCCATATTTTGAGGTGATGTAACCTAAGGTCCACAGCGGTGGCAGCTCTTGGCGACCAACTAACCAGGTGAAGTCTTTCACCACGTTCTCCACCTTGCCGTTGCCGTTGATGATGTAGTAGGAGAGGGGTTGAGGCGAGTTGCTCTGGTACTCGATGCCTTCCTCGCCAATGCGCAGCGATGACTTGCAGAAGTCGTCGATGAAAATGCCATAGCCCTTTGAGGAGATGATAAACGGCATGGTGATGCCCATCTGCTTGATGCGCTTCTCTCCGGCGATGTAGCCGTAGTTCTGCTTGTTATAGTTGATGAGCGTGTCGCCGCACAGGTTGAGCGAGTAGCCGCGCTCGCCGGCTCCGTAAAACGACTCCTGACCCTGATGCAGCAGCCGCAGCGTGCCATGTTCAGTGCGGTCGCACAGGTCGGTGAAGAAGAACGTGCCGTCATCGCTCACCGTCAGGCTGTTGAGGTCTTCGTCATAAACCACTTTCATGCCGCTTTTGGTGCGTAACACCTCTTGTGGCTTGTCGAGCAATGCCACTTTTCTGCCCGCAACTTCCTCCCTCACAAGTGATGGCAGCCGCTCGCCTTTCCAGGCGACTGGCATTACCTCCACTTTCATGATGTTGGGGGTTATGGGAGATACGGTAATGACCTGATTGCGGTCAGTATCAATGAACTGCAAGCCATGCAGTGGTTGAGCATTAACAGCCATCGCCACCAATGCCGCAGTCAACAATGTAAAATATCTAAAACCTTTCATATTTAATGAATTTTGTGTCATTATCTTTAATAATCCTTCTATTTCACCGATTATTTCTTTTTTGTGCCACAAAGATAATGATTATTCTAAAAAATGCAATAATTAATGTGAGAGTTTTTACGCCGTCTATTGCGTTGTGACGCAATTGAACCCAAAAAAGTGTTTTTTTTAATATCGCTTTACTAACTCATCATTCATTACCTTCGTCCTCAAAATTTGAAGCCACAATTTGAAAAAAAATTGTCCCATGCAAGTCAACAAGAGTCCTGGGTGCTGTTGGAGTATTGCGCCGTAAGCACGGCGTTCAACAAAAAGCATAATTTTTCTCAAAAAGTGTCCCAAAAAACATACCATAGGTTCGTTTAAGCTCAATACGGTTATTCGTTTTTTCAAAAAATCGCACTTGTTGAAAAAAAAGTTGAAAATAGTTTGCTTGTTTTGTTAAAAGGCTGTAAATTTGTTACGATTACTGAAAACTACGTTATGCTTGTATAGAAACGCATAAAATCGACTTATTAACCATTACATATATTATTAATGAGCTATTTGAAATTTGATAAAAACTTGATAATAAATCTTGAGCAGTCTTTGACCAAGGAGATACTCAGGACAAATCAGTCAGGGGCTTATCATTGCACTTCTCTTGTGGGTTGCAACACTCGCAAGCAGCACGGCCTGCTTGTGATTCCCATTCCCGAGATTGACGACAACAGCCATGTGATGCTGTCGTCGCTCGACGAGACTGTGATTCAGCATGGTGCGCCGTTTAACTTGGGCCTGCACCGCTACAAGGGCAATGTGTATAGTCCCAATGGTCACAAATACATCCGCGAGTATGACTGTGAGCGCGTGCCGTCTCACCTGTTCCGTGTGGGTGGTGTGATCTTGAAACGCGAGAAGATATTTATCACCAACGAGAACCGCATCCTCATCCGTTACACGCTGGTAGATGCCCACTCGAAGACTACGCTTCAGTTCCGCCCATTCTTGGCGTTCCGAAATGCCAATGACTTGTGTGTGGAGAACTCAGTGGCCAACCGAGAGTATCGTGAGGTTCACAATGGCATCGCAACTTGTATGTATGACGGCTATCCCACGCTCTACATGCAGTTCAACCACAAGCCCACCTTCGTCTTTGATCCACACTGGTACAAAGGCATTGAATATATCAAGGACATGGAGCGAGGCATCCCCTATACCGAGGATCTGTACGTGCCCGGCTACTTCGAGATAGAAATCAAGAAGGGCGAGCCACTGATATTCTCGGCAGGCATCGACGAGGTGAACACCCGCAACCTTGCACGTATGCACGAGGAAGAGGTGCAGTCGCGCACACCGCGCACCAGTTTCTACAACTGCCTCAAGAACAGCGCCAAGCAGTTCTATCTTACCAATGCCGATGGCAACTACATCTTGGCGGGTTATCCGTGGTTCAAGATTCGTGCTCGCGACGAGTTCATGGCGTTGCCGGGCTGCACTATCTCCAACCACCACCGTCCCGACTTCGAAAAGATTATGGACACCGCACGCGATGCCCTGCTACGGTTCATAGCCGACGGCTCGCTCGACAAGCACCTCAAGGGCATAGACCTGCCCGACGTGCCGCTGTGGGCGATGTGGTCGTTGCAGGAGTATGCTAAGGACGCCGGTTTCGATGTTGCCCGTGAGCGCTATGGCGCACTGGTGAAGGCGATGCTCACCCACATCATCGACGGCAAGCATCCCAACCTGCATCTTGAAGCTAATGGCTTGGTGAGCACCGACGGCACCAAGAAACCAATGTCGTGGATGGACTCTACTCACCCCGACGGCTCGCCGATGGTGCCGCGCACAGGCTATTTAGTGGAGTTCAATGCGCTGTGGTATAACTCGCTGATGTTTGCCCAAGACCTATTTGCCGACGTGGAGAGCGAGCAGGATTATGTAGCGTCGCTCAAGGAGCTAAGCGACAAGGCGAAACCAGCCTTTGTTGAGATGTTCCTCAACGACTATGGCTATCTGTTTGACTATGTGGATGGCTCCTATGCCGACCCGAGTGTGCGTCCCAACATGATAATCGCCGCCGGACTCGACTACTCACCGCTGGACCGCCGGCAGCGCAAACGCCTGCTCGATGTGGTGACGCGCGAGTTGCTCACCCCCAAAGGCTTGCGCACCCTAAGCCCCAAGAGCTGGGGCTACAAGCCGTGGTACTTAGGTAACCCCGAGGAGAGGGAGGTCGCTTATTATGCCGGCTCGGCACGTCCGTGGCTCATGGGATTCTATACCGATGCCTACATCAAGGTGTTTGGGCTTAATGGCGCCTCCTTTATTGAGCGCATGATGATAGGCTTTGAGGACGAGATGTCGCAGGGCGGCATAGGCACGCTGTCGGAGCTCTACGACGGCAACCCGCCCTTCATAGGCCGCGGCGCGGTAAGCTATGCGCCCAACGTGGGAGGCGTGCTCAGAGTGTTGCGCCTGTTTAAGAGCATTGGAGTTATAAATTCTTAAAACGAATAATGATATATATATGAAGGCTTTAATGTTTGGCTGGGAATTTCCTCCCCACATCTTGGGAGGACTGGGAACAGCAAGTTTTGGTCTTACTAAGGGAATGGCGCAGTGTGGCGACATGGACATCACCTTTGTCATTCCCAAGCCATGGGGCGATGAGCCCAAAGAATTTGCACACATCATCGGTGCCAACACCACTCCTGTGGCATGGCGCGATGTGAATTGGGACTATGTGGAAGGGCGCATTGGCAAGGTGCTTGACCCGCAGACCTATTTCAACTTGCGTGACCATATCTACAGCGACTTCAACTATATGAACACCAATGACTTGGGGTGTATAGAGTTCTCTGGTCGATATCCTGATAACCTGCTTGAGGAAATCAATAACTACTCGATAGTTGCCGGTGTGATAGCGCGCACCGTGGATTGCGACGTGATACATTCTCACGACTGGCTCACCTATCCTGCCGGCATTCATGCCAAGCAGGTGACGGGCAAGCCCCTGGTGATTCATGTGCACGCCACCGACTTCGACCGCAGTCGAGGCAATGTGAACCCCACGGTGTTTGGCATCGAGAAGGACGGCATGAACAATGCCGACCACATCATCACCGTGAGCAACCTCACACGCAAGACGGTGATAGAAAAATATGGCATCAGCCCCGACAAGGTGACCACGGTTCACAACGCTGTGGAACCACTCAGCCAGGAATTGCTCGACCTGGAAGTGCCGCCAATGCAAGAGAAGGTGGTGACCTTCTTAGGGCGCATCACAATGCAGAAGGGACCAGAATACTTCGTGGATGCTGCTTGGCAAGTGCTGCAAAAGGTCAACAACGTGCAGTTTGTGATGGCAGGCAGCGGCGACATGATGGAGAAGATGATTAGATTGGCAGCTCGCCGCCACATTGCGGGTCGCTTCCACTTCACGGGATTCTTGAAGGGCAAGCAGGTGTATGAGATGCTCAAGGCGAGCGACGTGTATATCATGCCGTCGGTGAGCGAGCCGTTTGGCATTTCACCTCTTGAGGCGATGCAGATGGGCGTGCCGTCGATTATCTCGAAGCAGAGCGGCTGCGCCGAGATTCTCGAGAACGTGATTAAAGTTGACTACTGGGACACCAACGCTATTGCCAACGCCATCTACTCGATTATCAAGTATCCCGCAATGTATAAGCAGTTGCGCGAGCAAGGTCTTGAAGAGGTGAACCAAATCACCTGGGACAAGGCGGGTGCCAAAGTTATCGACATCTACAACCGATTAATTAATAGATAGCGAGAGAGTTCCCCCTCTAAGATAGAGGGGGGGAGGGGGAGAATGATATATTTATCTCAGAATCCCCAAAGATTAAATTAATAGATAGTTAACAACCACAATAATACATCAAGAATCATGAAATCAATATGTTTCTATTTCCAGATACATCAGCCGTTCCGCCTGAAGACTTATCGTTTCTTCGACATCGGTAATGACCATTACTACTATGATGACTTTGCCAACGATGACATCATCACCCGCATAGCGCAGCGCTCTTACCTGCCTGCCAACCAAATGCTTCTCGACATGATAAAGGAGAATGGCAAGAAATTTAAGGTGGCGTTCTCGATTAGCGGAACCGCGCTTGAGCAATTAGAGCAGTATGTGCCCGAGTTTATCGACTCGATGAAGGACCTTGCCGACACGGGCTGCGTGGAGTTCCTGAGCGAGACCTATGCGCACTCCCTCTCGTCGCTCGTTGATCCCGAGGAGTTTATCGCGCAGGTGAAGGCTCACGACGAGAAGATTTATCAGCTCTTTGGGCAGTGGCCCAAGGTGTTCCGCAACACCGAGCTTATCTATGACGACGATATCGCCTCAATGGTCGCCTCTATGGGCTTCAAAGGCGCTATCACCGATGGAGCAAAGCACATCTTGGGTTGGAAATCACCTAATTACCTCTACAAGGCTGCATCGGCTCCCAAGCTGAAGCTCTTGCTCAAGAACTCGAAGCTGAGCGACGACATCTCGTTCCGCTTCAGCAATCCTGAGTGGGCATCTTATCCATTGACGGCCGACAAATACATCAACTGGATTGCCGCGCTGCCCGAGGAGGAGATGCTCATCAACCTCTTTATGAATTATGAGACCTTTGGAGAGCTGCAACCGCGTGAGAGCGGTATTTTCGAGTTTATGAAGGCGCTGCCACGCTTTGCTGCTGAGCAGAACATTGAGTTCATGACTCCAAGTGAGGTGGTGAGCAAGATGAAACCTGTGAGCGAGCTCTCGGTGATGCATCCCATTTCGTGGGCCGACGAGGCTCGCGACACCAGCGCATGGATGGGAAATATCTTGCAGGACGAGGCGGTGAACAAGCTCTATTGCTTGAGCGAGCGCATCAGGCTAATTGAGGACAAGCGCATCCGTCAAGACTGGAACTACCTGCAAGCGAGCGATCACTTCTATTACATGAGCACTAAGCACAGCAGCGATGGCTCGGTGCACTCGCATTACAGTCCCTACGACTCGCCTTACACTGCGTTTACCAATTACATGAACGTGCTCAGCGATTTCTTGATTAGGGTTCGTGAGCAGTTCCCCGAGGAGATTGAGAACGAGGAGCTTAACGCCTTGTTGCTCACCATCCGCAATCAGGAAAAAGAGATTGAGGAGCTCAACCGCGAGGTGGAATTGTTGCGCAACAACATCGTGAAGGACACCACCGGCGACTTCGTGCCTAAGGTTGAGGAGCAAGAAGCAAAGGAAGAACCCAAGACCAAGAAAGCGCCAGCAAAAAAGGCTCCAGCCCAGAAGCCCGCTGCCAAGAAGCCTGCCGAGAAGAACGCTCCGGCAAAGAAAACCGCGACAAAGAAGACAACAAAGAAATGATGAACAAGAAGAAGCTGCTCTACATTCACGGTTTCAGGAGTTCGGCACAAAGTAGCACGATACGCAACATCAAGGCGAATTATCACGATGTTGAAGTTCATGCCTTCGATGTGACGCATCATCCGGTAGAGTCTATCAAGAAGATTGAGGACTATATTGCTGAGCACGGCATCGACATCCTTGCCGGCACGTCGCTGGGAGGATATTACGCGCTGTGCGCCAAGGTTGACATCCCCAAGATTGCCGTAAATCCAGCTTTAAACCCGGAGAATAGCCTGAGCTTTTTGCCCGAGATAGGGGAGGTGGTGGAGTATTACAACCCTCGCGAGGATGGCGTGCAGACTTTCAAATGCACACTCGCCGACCTCGATGAGTTCCGAGGCGTCGAGAAGTACATCACCCCGGTCACGCACATCATCGGCAGCGACAAAGACGAACTCCTCGGCGACCTGCGTGAACAGTATAAAGCACTGGTAGGCAACCGCTTTCATGAATCATCACAATTAGGACACCGCATCACACCTGAGTTCATAGCCATCCCAACCGGCGACTTCTATAAGGTGCTTGCGTTGTTCTTGTAGCAACTGAACCTTAATAAACATAAGTGACTGCAAGATTATTTTCAAGCAGTCACTTTCGTTTTTATGCAAAGGGAGGAAAGCTCCCTGAGATCTCATGGAAAACGCACCATGCCACTTTGGTGCTTATTTCATTGCCTTGATGATGCGGCGGGTGGCTTCTTCCACTACGGCGCGAGGGGTGGCGAGGTTGATGCGTATGAAGCCTTCGCCGGCTTTGCCGTACATGGCTCCGTCGTTGACCATGACCTTGCCGTCGTCGAGAATTTTCTTTGTCACCTCGGCGCTTGTCATGCCAGTGGGTGTTACATCAATCCAAGCGAGGTAGGAGCCTTCCATCGGGGTGATGTGGAAGAGTGGCAGCTCTTTTTGTATCATCTCGCGCATAACGTTGAAGTTTCCAGCGATGTACTCATTAAACTGCTCAATCCAGCTCTCGCCGTGATTGTAGGCTGCCATGAAGGCTTCAAGGCCGAAGGGGTTGATGGCGTACACCTGGTTGTCGATAAGCGCTTTGTTGATGTCGCCCTTTATGCGAGGATTGCTGCACACGATGAATGCTGCCTGCAATCCTGCGATGTTGAATGACTTGCTTGGCGAGCCGCAGGTGACGCAGTTGCTCTGCGCCTCTTGCGAGATAGAGGCGAATGGCGTGTAATGTTCGCCTGGCATCATCATCTCGCAGTGAATCTCGTCGCTGACAACGGTAACGCCGTGCTTGAGGCATAGCTCGTTGACCTTTAGCAGCTCCTCTTTGCGCCACACGCGTCCGGCGGGGTTGTGAGGGTTGCAGAAGAGCAGGGTGTGAGTGTTGTCGTCGGCAAGAGCCTTGTCAAGGGCTTGGTAGTCGATGGTGTAGGCGTAGTTGGCATTGTAGGTGAGTGGCACCTCAACGACGTTGCAGCAGTTGCTCTCGATGCAGGTGAAGAAGCAGTTGTAGATGGGGGTGAGGACTACCACGTTCTCGCCAGGCTTAGTGCCGGCTTTGAGCACTGCGTCGATGGCAGGCACCACGCCGGTGGTATATTCTATCCAGTCGCGGCTGATGTGCCAATTGTGGCGGCGGTCAAACCAGTTGATGATAGAAGTGTAGAATTCTTCGGGCACGTTGGCATATCCAAACACGCCATGTTCTAAGCGTTGTTTCAGCGCGTCCATGATGCATGGCGCGGCTTTGAAGTCCATGTCGGCAATCCACATGGGGATTACGTCGTCGTTAGGGCAGTTATCCCATTTCACCGAGTGAGTGTTGTGACGGTCGATTATTTCATCGAAATTGAATTTGTTGTTGTTCATTGTTTATGGTAAGTTTATGTTTTATGTTGCAAAGTTAATACTTTTATGGTTTATTATGAAATTTTTCGGGTAGTTTAACTGCTTGAGATAATACTTTTTTTAGACCAACGCCCCGACCAGAGCCTGAGCAGGAAAATCGCTCCGCGCACCCACAGCTCGATGCACATGGCAATCCACACGCCAATTAGCCCATAAGACGGGGCGAGCAAAGCAGCAAGCGTGATGCGCACCACCCACATGCTGCCTAAGTTCATGGCACTGGGAATGAGAGTGTCGCCAGCACCCACCATCACGCCGTAGCACACGATAGATGCGGCAAATAGTGGCTCTGCCCACGCCTCGATGCGCAGGCATTGTGCGCCGAGCTCGACGATGTCGCGCACTGGCGACATTAGCGACATTATCTGTGGCGCAAAGAAATACATCAGCGCTCCGAGCGTCGCCATCGACATCACTCCGAGGGTGACTGTGATGTGAGCAAACCGCTTGGAGAGGTCGCGGCGACCAGCACCTGTGCTTTGGCCCACGAGCGTGGTGGCTGCTTCGGCAAGTCCGTAACCAGGCATGTAGCATAGCCCCTCGGCTGTTACGGCAAAGGCGTTGGCGGCGATGGCGATGCTTCCTAATGGCGCCACGATGACTATAGTGGCAATATAAGCACCGCACATCATCACTTGCTGGAGTGCTATCGGCAAACTGATTTTTACGGCTTTTCTCATACAGCTGACGGTGGGGACGAAACTGCCTTTTGTTCCCTTGAGCTTGAGGTCTCGCGACTTGACGAGCAGGAAGTAGAGCATCATCAGGCATGTCACCACCTCGGCGAGGACCGTGCCCATTGCAGCTCCCATCACTCCAAGGCCTGCGCCAGGCGTATGTATGAGATTACCCGCGATGGTGATATCACGAGTGGGGAAGATAAGGAGGAAGTTGAATACCACGTCGAGCACGCACATCAAGATGTTGAGCATGCCAGGCACCTTCATGTTGCCGCTGCTGCGCAGCATTCCACCTGCTAAGAGTTCGATTTCGAGGAATGGCAGGAACAGCGAGAGAACGAAGAAATAGCGCGACGCATTGTGACAGATGGCGTCGTTGCCACCAAGCCAGTGCGGCAGCTGACCACTGATAAGGCAGCCAATGAGTGCGAGCATCACACTGAAGGTCATGCAGCATGCCAGCGACTGGCGCAACACGCTGCGTGCGTCGTTGCTGCGGTTGGCACCAATGAGATGAGCCACTTGCACCGTGAATCCCATGGCAGCGGCACTCAGCAGTCCGCCGAAGAGCCACACCGAACTCGCCACAAGTCCTATCGAAGCACTGTCGTTGGCTCCCAACTGACCCACCATCGACGAGTCGATATATTCCATGACGATGAGCGACATCTGTGCGAGGATGGCGGGAGTGCTCAGGGCAACGGTGAGCTGCAACTGTTGCTTCAGCGTCATTGAAGCCCCAGTCTTTATCATGTCGATGAGCTTATCTTTACCAGTTGGTGCCATTGGGAACTTATATATAATAAGGTGTAATGTGACGAGAGTTAAGAATTGCTGAAAAAAAAACCTCACACACGAGGCGTGAGGTTTTTTAGTCATTTAATTCGGTCAGAATTATTTGTTGCGAACGATGGTTACGCAACGGCCAAGAGGAGCACTCTGTGCACCGTAAACATCGGGGTGGTTAGCGTTGTTAGTCTCAGTGCTGAGACGGCTTTCGCTGATGCCCTTGCCTACGAGAGTGTTCTTAACGCCATTTACACGGTCGTGACGAAGCTTGATGTTGATCTCGTCGTTACCAGTGTAGTTGTCGGCCCAACCAGTGAGAGTGTAGTTGTCGTTCTCGTTGTTCATTACGTCGGCAACGGCGTCAACAACTTCCATTTGTACTGGAGTGATGTAAGATTTGCCTCTTGGATAGTAGATAGTTGCCAGAGGAGCCTCGGTAGCCTTAGGACTGGTAGCACACTTGTGGTTCTTCTTCCAGTTCAGGCAGTCGTTAAGCTGGTTCTCGAGGTCACGGATCTTAGCGTTGGCCTGAGCGAGCTTGTTGCGGAGTGCGTCGAGTTCTGCGCTGTTGTCAACAGCTGGTGGGCAGATGGGAACAACGGGAGCATTCCACTCTGTCTTACCGAACTTGTAAGCGAGACCGAGCATTACGCTTGGATACTCAACCCAAGTCTTGTGACCTGGATCCATGTGCTCCTGAACCATGTCGAAACGGAGGTCAAGGAGGATGTCAACGTGCTTGCCAAGAGCGAAGCTGTTGAGCAAACCAGCCTGGAGGGCGAAGTTACGGTCGTGCGAACCTTCATTACCGTTGTTGTCGCCTTTGTACTTCCAGTCACCAGAACCGAAGCCCTGACGATAGAAGTCCCAGCTGGTAGAAGCACCAGCATAAACTGTAGCGTTGTAGAAACGGCCAGGCTTGTAACCGCAGAGCCAGTTGGTAACGTTGAAGAGAACGTCACCAGTAACACCAATGCGGTTGAACATTTGTGCGCCATAGTAGTTGGTCTTGTCAGCGTCATCCTTGAGCCAGTCAAGGTCAGTGCGACGACCAATTGCTGTAGCAGCGCCAGCAATACCCTTCATCTGCTCGAAGTGACCGCCGATGCGAACACCCAGCAGTGGAGAGAACCACTTACCAATGAACAAATTGGCCTTAGGAGCTATACGCTTGCCAAATTTTGCCTGAGCATCTTTGTAAGACATCATAACGCCTACACCGCCTTCAGCCTGGATGAACCAGTTGTCTTGCATACGGTTGAAGATGTAGCCTTGAGCTGGATCCTCAACGTACTGTACCTCCTGAGCGTTAACTGCAGGAGCCAAGAAAAGAGCACATGCACATGCTAGTAATGTAATCTTTTTCATAGACTTACGTTTTTGTTAAATAAAAATTTTTATTTGTTAAACACTAAAATAAATTATATACCTTATCAAAACATTGTGCAAATATACACCTTTTTTTTTGATTGTTAATCATTTTCTCAAAAAAATCTTCAAAAAAAGGTCATTTTTTGCGTTTTTTGAGGGTTTTTTGGATTTCGGAGGCGATATTTTGGGGGGAAAAGCCAAATTTCTCGTCCAAAATCTTGTAGGGTGCCGATGCCCCGAAGTGGTCAAGGCCGAAAACGTCGCCATTTTTCACCACGCTATGCAAAGTCGAGGGCAGTCCGGCAGTGAGTCCGAAGGTTGGTAATTGTGGTGGAATCACCTCATTTTGATACTCTATGGGCTGATTTTTGAAAAGACCGATTGATGGTATTGACACAATCTGGACATTAAAGCTGTGCTCAGCCTTGATGATTTGTGCTGCCTCGACGAGTGTTGAGACTTCCGAACCATTGCCCACGAGCACCATTTCGGGATTGTCATCTTTATATATAATGTATGCTCCCTTGCTGGCTTGCAGCGCGTCGTTGAAGCGTGCTGAATAGTCATCGCCATGCTGTGACGGCAGGTCAGGGATGTTCTGGCGCGAGAGGATGAGGGCTGTGGGGGTTAGAGTGTTCTCCATCGCCATCTTCCATGCCACAGTGCACTCGGCGCTGTCGGCTGGTCGCAGCACAAGCACGCTGTTGCGTCCGCTGTGGTTCTTGAGCTCTTCCATGAGACGAATCTGCGCCTCTTGCTCCACTGGCTCGTGGGTGGGTCCGTCTTCTCCCACACGGAATGCGTCGTGGGTCCAGATGAACTTCACTGGCAGCTCCATGAGTGCCGAGAGGCGCACGGCAGGTTTCATATAGTCGCTGAAGACGAAGAATGTGCCGCAGGCTGCAATCATGCCGCCATGCAGGACGATGCCGTTGATAAGTGCTGTCATGGCAAGTTCGCTCACGCCCGCTTGGAGGAATGCGCCGTTGAAATCGCCACGAGTGAAGGCTTTGGTTTTTTTCAGGAAGCCGTCGGTTTTGTCGCTGTTGGCAAGGTCGGCGCTCGACACTATCATGTTGCCCACGCCTTGTGCTAATGCTCCCAGCACATTGGCGCTGGAGGCGCGTGTGGCGAGTCCTGGCTTGTGCTCGATGGCGGCATAGTCGATGGCATCGACTTCACCTTTTATATATCGCTCGAGCTGTGCGGCTTTCTCGGGGTTGGCATCACGCCATTCTTGCTCCTTGGCTTTACGGTCGGCTACGATGGCTCGCAACTGTTCGGCTCGCTGGCTGTAGAGCTCGGCGACTTCGGGAAATACTTGCCAAGGATTGGCGGCGTCGCCACCCAAGTTCTCGATGGTCTTCTCGAAATTAGCTCCCGACTTGCTAAGAGGATTGCCATGGGTGCTGCATTGACCCTCGAAATTCTTGCCGTCCTCGGTCACGCATCCGCGTCCCATGATGGTCTTGCCAATGATGATGGTGGGGCGCTCGGTCTCTTGCTGAGCTTTGACGATTGCGTCGGCAATAGCCACAGGGTCGGTGCCGTCAATCTCTATCACGTTCCAGTTCCAAGCGCGATATTTCATTGCCGTGTCCTCGCAGCTCACAGCGTCGCACATGGTGGAGAGCTGCACCGAGTTGCTGTCGTAGAACATGATGAGGTTGCTCAGCCCAAG